>CAYSXT010000007.1:0-29288 GCA_964435075.1 uncultured Candidatus Saccharibacteria bacterium | reverse complement strand
CTTACCCTGTCTTGCGCGTTGCTATTAAAGCGCATACCCCAACGCGCGAGTTCGTTTATGTGATCTGGAGCTTCTCTTGTTAAAAGCTCATCGGCTCGCGATTCAGCTATAAAATGACTTTCTCTGAGGGTGTCTTTTAAATGGATCTTCCAGGTGTCTCGTGGATCCGCGTTACCCAGGGCCGCGTTAACGCCGCCCTCAGCCTCTGTAGTATGGGCGCGGCCTATACCGGACTTACTTATGATCAAGACCTGTGCTCCGGCGGCTTTTGCAGCCAGGGCTGCTCTAATACCCGCTCCTCCCGAACCTATAATTAATACTTGAGTCTCAATTGTTTTATAGTTAGTCGGCATATTGCTTGCTTGAAGTTAAGGATTTAATGCTTTATAAGGCCGTTAGGTAAAAAGTCAGGGCGGCTTTGGCGACTAATCTTATTATAGAGTACTTTGGGGATGCCAATATCCGCCACTAATATTTTACCGGATAGTTTTTTTACTTCTGCAAGCTTAAAAGCTTTTTTAGGCAGGGCCAATGCTAAAGTAACATCGGCATTGACGGCTTGATCCATAATTTGACCTGTAGAAGCCGAGATACCAGTTGGAATATCATAAGCAATGACTTTTTTGTTTGCACGATTGATCAAGCTGGCTAGTTCTTTAACGGGCGAGCGTAGTTGTCCAGAGAGGCGATAACCGACTAAGGCGTCGACTATTAGATCACTATTAGCAATTGCTGTTTTGATACTAATCTGATGAGCGGGCGACAATAAAATTTTAACTCCCATTTTATTTAATAAACCTAACAGGTGTTTACCGTTTTTCTTTTGTTGGGGGCTACTTAGCACTACCGTAATTTTGTAACCATAATTATGGAGGTGATGAGCGGCAGAAAGACCGTCGCCTCCTTTATTGCCTTTGCCACATATGATCACTATTGAAGCTCCCCGTTTTACTTTTGTCTGCCGGGCAATTTGTAATAGATGCCAGCCTGCCAGTTCCATCATTTGCTGGATATCAAGCCCAGCCTTGACCGCTAGACGATCAAGTTTGGCCATTTCACTGGCTGTCGCAAAATGCATTATTTGCAATTTGCGATTAACTCTCTTAATTGATCTTCGGTTAGAGCTCCTGTTCCTCTAAAACATATCTCTCCACCTTTTTTAAGGAGAAAATGCGTTGGAGTGCCTAAAATACCGAGCTTGGCTGTAAGTGATGAATCAGAATCCAACAAGGCAGTATATTTGATGGCTTGTTCCGAAACATGTTCTTTAACCTTTTGCTGATCCTCTCCAATATTAATATCAAGCCAGTTAAGTTTTTCACCCATTTCTTCAAAAAGCATATTTATGACTGGATTTTCTGATTTACATATAGAACAAAAAGTCGTCGAAAAACGAATAAAAGTAATCTTGTCGCTTAGATCTTTTTCAGTAACTTTAATGCCCTTAAGGGAGCTGAGTTCAAATGAGGGAAATGTTTTAGGTGATTGGTTCATAGTTTATTATCAACTGCTATAATACAACAATGGTTACTAAATACAAAAAAAGGAGAGTGCCAACAATTTCTCAGGTCGATAGTTTTACTTGGCGAATGGGTGGTGAGGCCAGGCAAGATATAGACAAGGCGGCCCTAATCCTCTCGCGGGCCTTAGTCAGAGGTGGCTATTTTGCCCACGCAAATGCTGAATATGGGTCCATTGTTACTGGCGGAAACGTCAACTTTGAGTTACGCATGAGCACTAAACCGGTGGCTTCGCTTGCAGGAGATAGTCATATATTAATGGCCAAGGATGAGAGAACGCTTAAGATGTGGCATAAGCAAGTGGTAAAGAATGGTGGTGTTCTTTTGGATGCGGAGGCTTTTGATTTGGCACCCTATCGTAAAGCCCTCAATGCAAAGCAGATTGAAATTATACATGTTCCTTTTGGTGAACTTCTTAGAAAAAATCTGCTCCCTGAAATTACTTATAACTCTATGATGCTGGGCGCCTTAGTAGGATTGATTGACTTTGATATTAAAGACCTTTATGAGGCATTAAAACAAGTTTATGGAGCAGAGAAAAAATCGGAGGGAGAGAGGCACGTAAAAGCTGCCCAGCTTGGGTTTGATTACGCCAGGAAGAATTACACGGTTAAGTATGCTTGTCCGGTTAGAAAACATCGTAAGGTACATTACCTAATAGAAGGTAATGAGGCGGTTATTCTAGGTGCACTCAAGGCTGGCATGAAAAGTTACACGGGATATGCAATGACTCCCGTTAGCGGCATATTGCATCAGAACATTTTGTTGGAAAAACGTTTTAACCTCTTTAGCTATATGCCGGAGGATGAGATATCTGCCTGCCTTTTTGCGCTTGGAGCAAGTTTGGCGGGAGCCCGGGCCATGACGGGTACTAGTGGAGGTGGTTTTGCCCTAATGTCTGAGGCCATTGGTTTGTCGGCTATGTCTGAGACGCCTCTTGTTGTAATCGTTGGCTCACGCGCAGGTCCATCAACCGGTGTTGCTACAAGGCATAGTCAGGGGGACTTAAGATTTGTGTTGCATGCCGGACAAGAGCAACCGCCGCGCATTGTCTTAGCTCCAAGTGATCCCAAAGAGGCTTTTGAGCTAACCTTTCATGCCTTTAATCTAGCGGAAAAATATCAAACTCTGGTTATTATTCTGACTGATAAGTATTTACAAGAGAGTTTTTGGACCGAAACCCCTTTGGAACATAAACAATTAAAAGTTGATCGAGGTAAATTACTGACACAGACCCAGACTAATAAATTAAAGGATTACAAGCGCTACAAATTAATGACAGATGGGGTTTCTCCTTTGGCAACACCGGGTTCCGATAATCCCAACGTCATTTGGCGGGCCAATTCTAGCGAGCATGACGAACATGGTTTTACCTCTGAAGAAAAAAGTAATCGAATCAAACAAATGAATAAGCGCGCCAGAAAAATCAAGACTGCTTATAGCGAGTATATTTCTAAAATTGATCCTATTTCTCGGTACGGTGATAGTAAGGCTAAGGTCGCTATCATAACTTTTGGGTCTAATAAAGGACCGGTTCTTGATGCAACCAAAAGTTTTAAAGCTAAAACCATAAAGAGTATTGTAGTTAAATGTTTGATGCCTTTTCCAAAAAAAGAACTCTTAAAGGAGTTGGCAGGTGTTGAAAAAATCTTCTTTGTAGAAGGCAATCAAGATGGGCTTCTGGAGGGTGTTGTTAGGGAACAGACTGGCAGAGAAGCTACGGGCTCATATAGGTTTTATGATGCCAGACCTCCAACGTATGTTCAGATTAAGAATTTTCTAACAGAAAATCTATGACTAAATCAAAATCACAAGGTCGACATCGTTTTGTGGAAAATTTTGATTCGTTAACCACGGATTATGGTTTTCAGTGGTGTCCGGGCTGTGGTAACTACGGTATTCTCAATACGCTCAAGTTTATGATTATTGATCAAAAACTTGATCAGACAAAAATATTTTTCTCTTCAGATATTGGGCAGGGAGGCAAGGCGCCCATGTGGTTAAATGTTTACGGCATTTACGGTTTGCATGGCCGCGCCCTACCCGTAGCGGAAGGTTTTAAAATGGCTAACCCAAAGATGACTGTAATTGCGGGGGCCGGAGATGGGGGAGCCTATGCCGAAGGAACAAATCATCTCGTACATGCTAGTCGTAGAAATACTGACTTGGTTTATTTTGTTCAAAATAATGGAACATACGCGCTAACTCATGGACAAGCTTCACCAACAACTCTCAAAGGAGTAAAAACCCCGACAACACCTTTTGGTAATTTTGATCAGCCCCTCAATCCGATTCAATTAGGAATAGCCTCCGGTGCTACTTTTGTTGCACGTGCCTTTGTTGGAGACCAGGTACACTTTCAAGATATTTTAAGTGCGGCAGTAAAACATAGGGGGTTTGCTTTAGTCGACGTTTTACAGCCTTGTGTGGTTTGGAACTCGAAACAAACTTGGCAGTCTTGGCGCGGTAAGGTTTATAGAATTAACGAGACTAGGCATGACACTAGTGATAAAGTTGCTGCCTTTAAACTGGCTGAGGATAGTTTTGAATCAATACCAACAGGCGTAATTTACGAAAAAAAGGGTCAGGCTACCTTTGAAGATCATTACGCAAAGTCAGCTAAATTGCCGTTGACCGAGCATGACATTAGCAATATAAATATAGACCCTTTATTAAAGGAGATTATTAATAAATTTTCGAAATAATTAATCTACAACGTCCAGCCGCATCTTATGTTTTGGGCCAGGTTGTTTTTGTTTGCCCGTGCCGCTCTCGCGAGGCCAAAGCTGTTTACCTTTTTTAAAAATATATATGGCCTGACTGGGGCAGAGCCGTGCGGTATTTTCAAAGGTTTCTAAATCATTAGCAGATAAATCAGTAGGAACCGAGCGTCTCTGATTATTAAGCACAAACGATGCCAGGGCATTTTTTACACAGACAGCTGCGCCTATGCAGCGGGTATGCTTAACTTCTACTTTTAACTCACCCAGTGTTGCTGAGACGGATGGAAGGTTTGTATTACTTCTTGGTACCTGTGTTATTCGGTTCATGCTCTAATATTAACACTGGCATTGTTTTAGCAGAAGTTTTTATTTGGCTTATTATGCTTTGGTTTTTAGCTACGATATTTTTCGATAGCGCCACACCGCAATTGGCACAAAAACGATCAAGATGCCCGCAACCCAGGTTAAGGTGATCCAGGCATCATTACCAAGTGGCAAGCCCAGTGTTAGAGCTCTAACGGAGTTGGCTATTACTGTAATCGGGTTATATTTCGCAAAAGTACGGATACCCGCCCGCATAGTTTCTAGGGGTACAAAGATGGAACTAGCAAGGTCGTCAATATTTTAACCAAGGTAGTTTTACCAGCGCCATTGGGACCGAGCAAAGCGGTTACGGTTCCTGGCTTGATTTCTAAGCTTACGTCATCCAGTGCTTTAACTTTGCGGTAGTTTTTAGAAAGATTTTTTGCAATGATAATGGATTTATTTTTTTGCTGGCTTTTGGGTCTTGTGACAAAAAAACTTTCAATTTCGTTAACTTGCCAACCTTCATGAGTTAGTCGCTGTTTAATTGCATCATCACTCAAACCTTGGCTCCGGTGCTTAGCAATTTCGGCTTTGGCCTTATCAGCGGATTGGCTATCATTGGAATACATGCTCGCTACAATAGAAAAGTAAATAAGACCTGACAAGTCTTATATTAAGAATGGGTTACAATTGAGGCGTGTACACAATTTATATCATTCAATGCCAAGATGGTTCTCTATATACTGGGATCGCTCGTGATCTAACCAAACGCTACCAACAACATTGCGAAGGAACAGGCGCTCGTTATACCAAGGCCCATCCACCGAAAAAAATAATCTATACCGAAAAAAAGCGTAACAGGAGCAATGCCTTAAAGAGGGAGGCTGAGATAAAAAAGCTATCTCATGAGGAAAAAATATCCTTGGCTAATATTTAGATGAAGGACTTTGTTAAGTTTATAAGGGAGCAGGGTATCGTTCTTGTAGGTTAAATGGCTCAAGTTAGACAAGATTGATAAGAAAAGGCTTCAAAAAAGCTTGTAATACAGCGATTGCTTGCTATTTATGCAAAATGGTGTATTCTCAATCCGACCTTTCGGTCTTTTTCTTACATGTAAGTGTTTTAGAAGAGGCAAGAACAGGCACTTAATTAATTTATGTAAGGAAATGGCAAAAAAGCTATATGTTGGTGGGTTGAATTACGACACCACCGAAGACACCCTTAAGAGCTCATTTGAGCAAGCTGGAACCGTAGAGTCCGCTGTGGTCATCATGGACCGCATGTCTGGACGTTCTAAAGGATTCGGATTTGTTGAGATGGGAACTGAGGATGAAGCCAAGGCCGCAATTGATATGTGGGATGGCAAAGAGCTTGAGGGACGAACTCTTCGTGTAAACGAAGCTCGACCTCGAGAAGAGAACGGTGGTAACCGCGGAGGCGGAGACCGTTACTAATCACAATCTTTAATTAGATTCGATTAATAAAAGACCGGCCCCTTTATTGGGTGCCGGTTTTTTTGTTGCTTAAGTTAAACTCTGTAGTACTGTAAATACGGCCGTATGAAATATTTTTTAATTATTTTTAGCTTTTTAGTAGCAATTGGCTTGATAGCGGTTGGCTTTTACATTGGTAGAAATGGCGACAGTATTGATCAGGTGACTAATAGTTCTTCAAATGAATTATCTGATCAGGGCTTAACTAAATTTCCAACTAATATATTGAGTGATAAAAATTTAGAAATTCTAGATTTATCAGATAATTCTTTAGAGTTTCTTCCTTCTGAAATTGGTGAATTAACAAATCTTGAAGAATTAAATGTGAGTGGAAATAATTTAACAGGGGCATTGCCTGGAGAGATTAGAAAAATGAAAGACTTGCGGATCTTAAATGCGAGTAACAACAGCCTGACAGGAATACCAGCTGAGATAGGACAACTTAATAAATTAATTGAGTTAGATCTAAGTAATAATGAAATTGACACTTTCCCGAACGAGTTAGAACAGCTGAGTGGAATATTAAAGAAACTTGATATTTCTGGGAATACTTTTTCCTCAAAGACCTTGGAAGAGATAAAAAGTATCTTACCGAATACTGAAATTATTTATTAAAAGAAAACCGACGATTCTTTCGAAACGTCGGCTGTATAGGTAGTGAATGTTTGCCACTACTTATTGAATTCAGGCAGATGTCTTCCACCCCACTCAATGATGGAGCTACACCAACTGAAACCTCCGCCAAACGCAATCAGCATGACGCGTTTGCCGGGCTTGATTATCCCCAGGTCGACTGCCTCCTTAACTCCGATCGGAATGGCGGCACTTGTTGTGTTGCCATAACGATCAATGGAGTTATAACAGGTGATCTCGTGCCCTACGGAGCGGGGAGTTAGTTCACCCTTAAGGTGGACAAAGTCTCCCTGAGGATCAGCATAAGTCGCCATACGGATGGCGATGTCCTTGTTGCCTTTGCAGAGGCGTTCTACGATGGCCTCAGTCATTCGCAAGTTGGCTTGGTGCAAGATCAAGACGTCGATGTCTTGCAGAGACACTCCAGCATGCGACAGTGCCGCCGGAAAAATCTCATCCGGCACGAGCCTGACAAGTTTGGTGAACACTTTACGGCCCACCATATGCATCAGGTGTGTGTCGCTGCGCGGATCCAAATGTGCAATCTTAGTTGGCAAGGCAGATCCGCCTGCTTTATTGATGATCAGCTGTTCGTGAAGACCTTCGGGCCCTCCGTCTACCCCGGCATAAAATGCATTGGGGCCAAACCAGCTGGATTCCTCGGTTACCGACTCCAGCAAAAAAGCGCCAGCGCCATCACCGAGAATCATAAAAGGTGAGCGTCGGTTGTTAGACATGACTCGTGACATCACATCCGAGCCCGTCACCAGACCTGCCATACAAACGCCACCTCTGATCAGTGAGTAGCCACTCATGAGCGCCATCATAAAAGAGGTGCAGGCTTGAGTTATATCCTGCGCCATAAAACGACGCCTTGATGGTCCGTTGCTCGTGTCGTCTGTTGACAATCCAAGCTTACGGTGAGTGATTACCGAAGTAGTCGGCGTAGTAAAATGATCTGGACTCACTGTTGCGAGCATCAGAAAATCTAGAAATGGGGTCGGCTCACCTGGCCCAGCTTTAATGGCTTCCAGGCTGGCTTTGGCAGCCAGATCGCTTGTTGCTACTCCGGGTTTAGCAAACCGTCTCTCCCTGATGCCTGTACGGTCTTTGATCCACTTGTCGTCTGTCTCGTACTGCTCTGACTCCTCTTTGGTTAGCTTATATCCTTGGTCAATGACTCTTTTTCTTTGATCGCGTAGCATTTGAGCAACGTCGTCATTGGTTACTATCTGCTCAGGAACGGCCATGCCGATACCTGCGATTCTTACTCCGTTCATTTGAGTTCTCCTTTTACGGGGCCATCCATATGTTAACGTTCGTCGATCCGAAATCTGGCATTGAAGACTCGCATAAATATAGTAAAACTCAAGCTTATGCACAATCGCTCTATAGACTTGAAATATCGTCAAAATGTGGCAAGATAGTAGTCTTGTAAAAATATGGATATTAGAAACATCGCAATTATCGCCCATGTCGATCACGGCAAAACTAAGCTAACGGACGCCATCTTAAGGCAAACCGGAGCCACTGAGGGAGACGATACAATGGACAGTAATGCACTCGAAAAAGAGCGTGGTATTACGATTTATTCAAAAAATGCGGCAACGACCTATAAGGACACTAAGATTAATATCGTAGATACGCCTGGTCACGCTGATTTTGGCTCTGAGGTCGAGCGCGTATTACGCTCGATTGATTCGGTTATATTAGTTGTTGATGCGCAAGAGGGACCTATGCCGCAAACTCGATTTGTTCTTCAAAAGTCTCTAGCCTTGGGTCTGCGTCCAATATTAGTAATCAATAAAATTGATAAGCCCGCTGCTGATCCTGAGAGAACCCACAATCAAGTTTTTGATCTTTTTGCCGAACTAGGAGCTACAGATGAGCAGTTGGATTTTCCGGTAATTTACGCAATCGCCAAAGAGGGTATTGCAAAAACTGAGCTCGACCAAGATTCAAAAGACATCACACCTCTGTTGGATTTGATATTAAAGCATGTACCAGTGGCCTCCGGAAAAAGTGGTGAACCTTTTAAGGCCCAAGCTTTTAACTTGGCGTATGACGATTATTTAGGACGTATGGCAATTGTTCGGGTTTATGCCGGGCAAATCAAAACTGGCGCTCCCGTCTTTGTAAAAAAAGCCAATGGAGAGACTAAGCAATTTAAGATTACAAAACTTTTTACCTTTAAAGGTGTAACCCGCGTTGAGGTAGATTCTATCAGCGCTGGTGATATTGCCTTAGTCGCCGGCCTTGAGGAAGTATTTATTGGCGATACCATTACTGATTCTGAAGATGCTGATGTACTAGAATCAATCGATATTGATGAACCGTCAATCCAGCTTAATTTCTTGGTTAATGACTCGCCGTTTGCCGGACGAGAAGGCAAGTTTGTTACCAGCCGACAAATCCGTGAGCGTCTAGAAAAAGAGTTAGAAGTCAACGCCGGACTTAAAGTTGATTTTGATCAAGCAGGTGGTGAAAAGTTCACGGTGTATGGCCGTGGAGAGTTACACATTGCAATTCTAATTGAGAATATGCGACGCGAGGGCTATGAACTACAAGTTTCACAGCCTCAAGTCATCACTAAAGAAATAGACGGTAAAATTCATGAGCCGTTTGAGGAGATTGTAATCGAAGTTCCAGAGGAGTTTCAAGGGGCGGTAATGGAAAAATTAGCCGTCCGGGGAGCTCAAGTCACTAACATAGAAACGCGAGATAACCACGCGCTCTTAACTTTTGAAGGTCCAAGTCGGGGTCTATTTGGTTACCGCAGCAAGTTTATTATTGACACTAAGGGTGAGGGAATTATGGCTAGTCACAATATAGGCTTTAAACCTTTGGCTGAAAAAGTCACTCGTAAAAAAGCTGGCTCAATGATTTCACAGGTAACGGGTAAGGCCTTAGCGTTTGCGCTTGATAATCTCCAAACACGTGGGACCCTCTACATCAAAGCTAACACAGAAGTTTATGAGGGTATGGTTATCGGTAATACATCTAAGGGTGTACAACTAACCGTAAACCCTACCAAAGGAAAACAGCTCACAAACATGCGTGCCTCGGGCAGTGACGATGCCATAAAGCTGACTCCTCCCCAAGAAATAACCATCGAGTCCGGTTTAGAAATTATGGCTGAGGATGAATATCTAGAAGTAACACCCACAAATGTCAGACTAAGAAAACAATTATTATCGGAAGCAGAACGGACTAGAGCTGGCAGAAAGGGTTAGTCTGTGCGGATAAGTGTTTTGGCAAAAACCCGAGCTAAAATAGAAAGCGTCGAAAAAATCGATGCTACTCACTATAAAATTGCCGTGAAAGAGTTGCCTATTAAAGGGGCTGCAAATCTTGCTATCATAAAAAAACTGGCCGATTATCTTAATATTGCGCCATCCAGATTAAGGATAGTTATGGGCTCAACTACAAAAAATAAAGTAATTGAGATTATTGAATGAACGAAAAACCAAGAGATATTAAAGGATTAAAGTTCATAAAGAATTTGAGCTGGGAGCAAGTCTTTGATATTTGGCAAAAGCACGAGGGCTCAATGCCGGAGTGGCATGCGGTGGCAAATAAAAAAGGATGGGATACTTGGGAAGCCTGGCGCGAAACTTGGCTAGGTCGCATTGGGGCAAAAGACAGGGCATGGCATATTTATGAAATTTCTGATCCATTAGTATCAGTACCTGATTTTAAAGTAGGGCCCACTCAAACGTGGCAAAATCATTTTTCAAAAGATGAAGCCAACCAGCACTCATTTGGTGAGTTAGTCGACAAAGTATCGTATGCGGATAACCCAAAGATCAAGGGACTATTGGCAAATTATCCAAAGGCCACCCAGTTTATTGGAGTCGTAATGCCTAACGGGGATGTTCACGTGATAGAGGGGCACCACAGAGTCACAACCATTGCCTATGCCGCTAGAGAAAATATTCCTTTAACCTTTAATGGGTTGCCGACAATAGCGCTCGCGTTTTTTAAAGATGAGGACAAACAGTTGTTAGACAAGATGCTTAAACGCGGAACAACTAAAAACCCGCCACCACAATAATTATGTCAAAAAAACTTCCCTGGCTAATCATTATTATTTCCCTACTGGCACTAGCAATAATCGCGCTAGTGGCATTTATGTTTTTAGACACGTCTAAGTCTTCAGAAATAGCAGACGGACCTAAACAGTCTTTGCGACAGTCTTTGCATTCAGTTGTAAAAAAAGATAAGGGTTGTGAATCAGAACCAACGCCTAGGTTTACTCACTTTGTTACTGATCTAGAAGATGTGACTAATATTACTCCTCCTTTGATGCGAGTAAGTGGAGATGTAAAGACACACAGCTACTTGAATGTTGAAAAACGAGTTGCTATTTATGCCCCCGTCGATGCGACGCTTGTAAGTGGTGCTAAATATCAAGATGATAACCGAGTGGGATTAGACCAGTACTCGCTAAACTTTGATGTGAGTTGTGAAGTTTATTTTTATTTTGATCACTTGATTGATCCGATCGCTGAAATAGCTAAAGAATTTCCTGACCCCGCCAAGTATAACAACACAAGAAGCGACGGAATCGGCCCTATTGAAATAAAAGCTGGTCAGTTACTGGGTTATAGTCCTGAGAATGGACCGCATAATTGGGACTTTGGAGTAATCAATAAAACTGCAACAACGGTATTAGCTAATGATCCGGAGTTTAATCACTCTGAAAAATATGGGCATGCCGTCTGTCCCTATGCTTATTTTAGTGAAGAAATTCAAGCGCAAGTTAAACCTTTATACAGTTATGAAAACCATAGCGACTTGCAAATAATAGACAATCTTTGCGATTAAAGAATCTAGGCCCAGAGGAGGTTTATTTCCATCAAAAATATTATGAGAAAAAAGGTGGTACTCCCTACTGCCACGCCCGCAAAAAGATATTCTAAATTTTTAACTATATAGAGTACCGGTTAGTCCAGAGCTCATTGTTGTTCTCATCATATACAGTTAAGTCTGCGTATGAATAGTAAATTTCCAGTTTTGAAAAATTGTAATCACTGACAGCAAACAAAGTTTGTGATGTTGCCGTTATCGGTTTTAGTCTCGCGGCACCACCGCTGATTATATAATTCACTCCAGACTTATCTTTTATTGCTTCAAAGTCATGATCGTGGCCCGAAAGAAAGAACTCTACTCCATCGGCGGTAACGATGGGCTCAACCAAGGACTTCATCCAGGGTTGGTCGTTATTTTGCCCGTGAAATCCAGAAGAATAAACAGGATGATGAGATATGACGACTTGATGGACGGCATCTATATCGTTCTTGAGCTCGTTGTCCAAAAAATCTAATTGTGCTTGGGTTACAGCTGATTGGTTACTGTTGAGGGCAACTACTCTAATATTATCTATATTTCGAGAGTAATAGCGATTTGGCATATACCAGTAATTATTACTTTTTGCATAGTCTAGTTCACCCTGCCCATTGTTGGTCCTAATGTCATGGTTACCGAGTATGACGTTTAAGCTTAGCTTGCTGAGTATTGCTGCCAAGGGGCTCTCGTAGATCGTTGCAAATTTTGGGTCGCTTGCGGAGCTCGCACCATTTTCATATAAATTATCACCGAGCATAAATGCCCCATCCACATTTTCTGTTTGGAATCTTTGTACTATCCCGGCAGCTATTTTGTCCCAATGGGTATTTGATTCACCTGAGTCTCCCCAAAAAAGAAAAGTAGCAGGATCAAACATTGCCTCAGCTTGATTGCCCGTTAGATTGTCTATGGCTGCGGGTCCACCGTAAATGTAGCCCCCCTCAATTGCATCCTTGTTGAGCTCTAAGAAATTTTGAATTTGGGTGGGTACTTTATTGGGGCGTGTTAATAGTAATCCTGAGTTAAATTTACCCGCATGGGCGCCGCCAATTACCCCGTCAGCAAAATCTATACCGCTTGCAAACGATACAGTACAAGGAAGGCTTCCGTAAAAAGCAGTAACAATCTTTGCGCTAGTGTCATATCTATCAGTTCCAGCGTATCGTGAAATTGAATTTATATTTGAGATGTTATTGAGAGTCGTGGAAACCTGGTTGCTTATTGCAGAAGTCCCACCAGCTAAATGAACAGCAATTATCTGCGGCCGAGAACTAATAAAATAATTTACTTCCTGTGGCAAATTTGTTTTCCTCGTCAATAAGACCGGGAATTTATCACGGGCAGCAACTGCCCCCATACTCAAGGCATCGGCGAAATTAGCTCCGGTAGCCAGTCCGACCTGTACGGTAGTATCTTTTGGAAATTGCTCAGCAATTTTTACGGCTGTTTCATAGCGGTTCTTACCATCCAGTCTGCCTAATTTTGAAAAACCTATGCCTTTAAGTTGGTCTTCGAGGACTGGCGCTAGAGCACTAGCACCGCCTAAAAGATAAATAGGTTTATCGTGACTAATAACTCTACTAATTTCGTTCAAAACTTCTGTGTCTAAGGTGTTCTGTTTTGATAATAAGAGAGGGCCATTTCTTAAGCGGGCGAGTGGTGCTCCTGCGGTAGCATCTGCGTAATCATTATCACGAGCTATAATTACACTGCTCGCACTCTTTTTGCTCGGAAAAGTATTTTTGCTGATCTCAATAGCAGTGATCCTACGATTAGCGCCTTGAATACGCAGTAAATTTCCGTTTGTGATGGGGCCAGAACAAGATGCGGCACTAGATTGTCTCATCGGAAGCAAAAAAAGCAAAGATAACAGTATTAAGCCAAGGAAAGTTATTCTTTTAATGACCATTTGGATTAACTAAGTATTTTAGAGTGATATAAACTCGACTCCATCTGGCAGCTCAAACATAGAATTGTCTACTGTCCAAGGTGAACAGTCAAAGTCATAACGGCTGCGAATATCGATAGCGCTTGCTTGTTCCTCGGGAGTTAAGCTACTTGTGCCATCAAATGTTGTCTCTGGAAGTTTAAATCCTAGAGTTGTGCCACCTACAGTCTGCCAATAATAGACGTTATTATCGATGAAAAGTCCTTCAGTAGGAACAGGCGATCCATCTATTATAAAGGTGGCCTCTGATCGACCTCGTGACACTCCGTCTGTATAAAAGGTCCCGCGACCCTCCTGAATACTTCCTGCAGTTTCTTCGGAAGCAAGCCATGAGCAGGTTAAGGCCTGTCCACGAGTTAACGCCTCTCCGAATGTACCGCTAAAAAGTGATGAGTCTCCTGAGGATTCATCGGTAGGCTCAGTCGGGAAATCTGTCTCAACTTTGGTACTCTCCGAAGACGTGGCTGGATCCGAAGTAGCTCTTGATGAGTCATAGAAAAACCACACGGCAATTCCACCACCAATTAACGCGAGTAATGATAGAATAATTAGGAAGACTTTCATTAACTAATCTTATCTCATGCAAGGCTATAAAGACAATATTGAAAAATTAACCACTGACAATAAGAACTTTAGAAAAGTCCTATATACAGGAAAAAATTCACAGCTGGTTTTAATGAGTTTAAAGCCGGGGGAAGAGATAGGTATGGAGGTTCATGATGATACTGACCAGTTTTTTAGGGTAGATGCTGGTACAGGTATGGTGAGTATCGATGGTAACGAGAGCACTATAAGCGACGGTGACGCTGTGATTGTTCCCGAGGGTGCTAAACATAATGTAGTAAACACTTCAGACTCGGAGGATCTTAAACTCTATACCATTTATTCACCTCCCCATCACAGAGACGGAGTAATTCATCCAACCAAAGCAGATGCGATGTCCGACGATGAACATTTTGATGGAAAAACTACAGAATAGCTAAACTTTGCCAGAAAATTTTTATTTGAAAATATTCGGGAGCGTGTTTTTCACCAGACTTTAAAAGCTCGTGATCAGTTTTTACTTCTTTTTAGGGACAAAAATAAATCCTAGAATACCGCTGACTATTGCCAGAACAACACTAAATAGGAGTGCCCACCAAAAGTTGCTGACAGTAAAGTCAGTAAGGACCGCATCTGCCAACATAATCATTAGCGCATTTAACACGACGTAAAATAAACCAAGCGTTAAAAAGGTAATTGGCAGGGTCAGCAAAGCTAAAATTGGTTTGATGAAGGTATTGATAATACCGATTACCACAGTGGTTATTAATAGACCGACAAAGCCATCGATATTTACGCCCGATAAGAGCCAGCCCGTTATAAAGACGGCAAGTGCGTTAACAATAAATATTATTAGGTAGCGAAATAATTTGTTCATACCAAGAAGTATAGCAAGATTGTGATAGGATGAGGCAATGTTAAAAGTAGGACAAAAAGCACCAACCTTTAATTTACCAGACGAGAACGGGGACAAGTATAAACTTTCGGATTATGCTGGAGAGTGGTTGCTGGTTTATTTTTATCCGAAAGATGATACGCCTGGATGCACTGTTGAGGCCTGTAGTTTTAGAGATAATTTACCTAAGTTTAAAAAGCTTAAAACCAAAATTGTCGGTATCAGTGGTGACTCAGTTGAGCGTCATAGAAAGTTTGCTGATAAACATAAACTTCCCTTTACTCTTTTAGCGGATGAAGATAGGGGAGTCATTAAAAAATATGGAGCACTGGCCCAAAAGAGTTTGTTCGGTAAAAAGTATCTCGGGATAAAACGCACCTCTTTTTTGATTGACCCCAAAGGTAGGGTGGCGGTGATATACGAAAAGGTTAAGCCGGCGATACATGCCGAGCAAGTGTTACAGGACTTAAAGTCACTTCGTTAAGCAAAAGTCGTGAACTTAAAAAAGGTTGGTCATCTGACATTGGAGGTACCCAAGCCTTTTGATTTGGCACTGACGGTCGCTAAGCCTGCAGGATGGCACTGGTCTACTCCTAAAGAAGTATTCGACTCATCAAAAAAAATACTTTGGAGCGGTTTTTACAATAAGCAAAAACCAGTTGGCGTTAAATTATTTGCTATACCTAGCAAGACGAGGGGGACTATTAGTATAAGAGCTTTTTTATACGGACGTGGTAAATTCTCTAAAGATGAGCGTGGAGCGATTTTAACGAACTTAAAGCTTGGTCTAGGTATGACAGAAGATCTAAAAAGTTACTATAAATTCGCTAAAAAAGATCGACTTCTCAAGAAAATTGTAGAAGAACTAAACGGAATGCGTGTAGGTTGGCTCGATGATGTTTTTGGTCGCATCATACTTAGTATCAGTTTGCAGATGACGACTTTAAAAAGGAGCGAGTCGATGATGGACGGACTCCTTAAGAAATACGGTACAAAAATATCATTTGATAACCATCAAGTTATACTTTGGCCAACGCCTCGAAGAATAGTTAAATTGACGCCAGCAAAAATAAATAAGGCCGCAAATATGGGATATAGAGCAAAGTTTCTAATAGCTGCTTCAAATTATCTAATAACAAACCCTCTTAGTATGTCACTCCTAAATAAGATGACGGAAGACGAGGCACGTGTTGTCATTGATAAAATTCCGGGTATAGGGGAATATTCTACCAGTATTATTTTAGGGCGTTCTGTTTCTCCCGTAGATGTGTGGAGCGCAACAATAATGAGTGAATTGCTTACAGGTAAAACGCCCAAAAAACCCAGAGCGGCAGTAGAAAAAATAATTAGACTAATGAATCAGCGTTTTGGAGTCTGGAGTTGGTTAAGTTTTGTTTATATTCTTAACGACCTAGATAATATTCAGAGTAGATTTAAGCTCTCAAGAATTACCTAAACAATGCAAAAACAATGCAAATTGCTTGACAATTTGTACAGATTTGTTATAATGGTAGTTACTAATTCCTTAACTTCCAATTAATGAAAGCTCTAAAAGTGCTTTATATGATTGCAGGACTTCTGTTGATCGTTGGTGGTCTAAACTGGGGTCTAGTCGGATTTTTCGACTATAACCTAGTAGACGCTATCTTCGGTGCCGGAAGTACTGGTTCAGCTGTCATTTATGACATCGTTGGAATCAGTGCATTGTTCATTCTCATCGTTGCACCGATGAAAAAGAATATGCACATGAAAAACTGTATGAAGTCAGACGGTATGCACAAAATGGATAGTACCGAAGAGGCTCAATAATAGTCTCCTTTGCAAAAAATCCCCTCACGGGGATTTTTTGTTTTCTTAGTTTTTTACAGTCTCTAGCCGTAATCTAGTCGCCAGTAAGTTATTTAACGGAGTAAACAGCGGTTGAGGTAAAGCGTCTAGATCAAACCACTCCCACTTTTCGCACTTATCTGGCTCCATAAGTTTGGGCTCGCCGTATGCGATCCCTTGCAAAAAAATGGTCACGTAATGCTTGTCTTCTTTGGGAAATCTATCATTAGTGGCTGAAACGAATTTGGCCTGCTTTAGGTCCATGTCGGTCTCTTCCTTAAGCTCTCGTCTGGCTGTTTCTTCCCAATCCTCGTTGTACTCCTGGTGTCCACCGGGAAGACTCCATTCTCCTGCGCCATGGGCATTTTTTCTCTTGCCGAGTAATATCTTGTTGTCCCGAATAATTATTATGCCGAGACCCACTTGGACCTGTTTTTGTTTGTTCATACTAATACTTTATCGTAAAATCCGTACATGTCCCAATATAAAGAGGAGATAATCATTGTAGGTGGTGGCCTGGCAGGTTTAGGCTGTGCAAGGCGTTTACACCAGTCTGGCAAAAAATTTAAAATTATTTCAGAAAATATTGGTGGTCGCGTTGAGACGTCACCCGATGGTGAGGTAAATTACGGGGCCTATTACCTGACTAAAGACTGCAAAAATATTCTGCCCCACCGTCGCATCGTCAAGAAAATGCAGTTTAAGGAGTATCATTTTCATGATGGCTTAAAGCACTACCATTTGATCTCTCCAGAAGTAGCTCCTTTTTTGCCAGCGCTGGCTAGACTGGCTTGGGATTTACGTCGTTTTAGAACGCGATTTAATAAGTTGCGAGAGGCAGCAATCGATCGGTCACGCGAGGAATTAATCGAGGCCGACCCTCTATTGAAAAAATATTATCATCAGCGAGCCGGTGAATATATCAAGCAAAAAAAATTAGAACCTTTAGTTGAGAAATATTTACAGCCGGTTCTTTGGGCCTCATTTTTTGAAGATCCAGCTAATGTTCCGACCTTTATCTTTATGCAGACAATGTTGCCCTTAATTGTGCCTAGCTATTCCTTTAAGTTGTATTTTAATAAAATGACAAAAGGTTTTAGGGATAATATTGTTGAGGATTCAGTCGTAAAAGTAAGACCCGCCAAAAAGGGATATGTATTGCAAACTGAGAATGGTGATCAATATTTAGGCAAAAAGTTAGTCATGGCAACACCAATGACTGTTACTAATAAGTTGATTGATCCGCAACCTATTAAAGGGACGACTCCGGTCTCTTATTTACATATTAACGGTGAACCGCGGGCTAAATATGATTATCCAGGCTTTCAGTTTTTTCCATTAAAAGAGCAGGCAGCCATATCTAAAGAGGTAGATGGAACATATCTATATTTTTACCGCGGCAAGAATAATGTCTCTAAATTTTTCTCAAGTTGGGAAATAATTACTAAAAAGAACTGGAAGCCAGCTCTAATGCTCCGGGGAGATCGGTACATAAATCTAAATCCGGCTGAGAATTTATTTTTAGCTAATGATCACGATGTAGCCAGCACCGAGGACGCTTTTATTAATGGTTTATACACGGCTAAGCTAGTCATGAAATAGCTAGTCATGAAATAAATGGATAAAGTTATCAAGCAGTCCGTCTCGGACCGCTCTTATCTTTTTTCTTGAGATCTAGAGCAGCTGAATTAATACAAAATCTAAGACCGGTTGGTTGATCTGGGGCATCTTCAAAGACGTGGCCTAAATGAGCATCGCACCTTTTGCAGGTCACTTCGGTTCTCTTCATGCCCATAGAAATATCCTCCTTAGTGTTGATTGCCTCTTTATTCAGCGCTTCGTAAAAACTGGGCCAGCCCGATCCAGAATCAAACTTAGTGTCGGAGGAAAATAAAGGCGCTTGGCAGCAGATACAAACGTACTCGCCCTTGTCCTTATTTAGGGCAAAAGCACCCGTAAAAGGTGCTTCAGTTCCTTTATTTTGGGTCACATTAAATTGTTCTGGTGTTAGCCGTTCTTTTAATTCTTCTTTAGTGGGTTTTTTTGATTGTGTATTTTTGGGATCTGGCATGCGATCAGAATAACAAAAAAGCCGCCAAGTCGCATTCACATTGACTAGACTCACCGTTTTGATTAGGATATTGCATTCAATAATAATAATAATAACTTCAAATGAAACCTGAGCAGACTAAACTCAAGTCAATTAATAAATCTAAAATCGCAAAATTTAGCGCGACTTTTGTAAAAAGATACCGCATAACAACGCTGATGTTTATCGCGATTATGGGGCTTGGATTCTACTCATATAACACTCTACTGAAAGTTGAAGGATTTCCTGCAGTAGAGATTCCAGTTGTATTTGTTGAAGGCAACTATTTTGTAAATGATCCGGATCAGGTAAATGATGAACTTACCCAACCTATTGAGGATGCCGCCGCAAAACTCTCCGAAATTACCCGAGTTACGTCTACAACCACTCCCGTTGGCACTTTTATTGCGGCAGAGTTTGATGATTCTGTTACTTCCAAAGATGGTAAAAAATTACTAAAAGAACAAATCGATTCGAGCGTGGATTTGCCAGATGGGGCTTCACTCGAGTATAGAATTATTAATGCGGGTGCCATGGACGGAAAGCACGATTTAATTTTTAACGTAAGTAAAAACGGGGAGTCGGTAGAGGATCTTCAAAAGGTTGCAGAAAAGGTAGCCAAAGAGGTTCGTCAGAGTCCTGATGCTGCTTCTGCCGAAATAATCCCTTTAATAGAACAACGACTTAATCCGGTCACCGGTCAACCCGTAAACTATCAATCCGGCTTTAACCGGGTGGCCTATAGAGACGCAGACGGGAACTTAGTTTATGAAAACGCTGTATCGGTTGGTGTCATAGCCAAACAAGATGTCGGCAGTGTTGATTTATCAGGCTCTGTCAAAGAAAAGGTAAATGAATTCATAGATACTGGTGTGATAGATGATTACCAGATCACTTACGGTGGAGACTTATCGCCAAAAGTTTTGCAACAAAGAGATTCATTAGAGACTAACGCCATTATTGGCTTGCTAAGCGTTATGGTCTTGATTCTACTCTTGATCGATTGGAGAGCTTCGATAGTAGGTGGTATTTTTATTCCATTGGTATTTGCGGGAGTATTTTTAGCTCTTTATGTCCTCGGCTATTCGCTAAATGTAATTTCTCTATTCTCGCTGGT
This sequence comes from uncultured Candidatus Saccharibacteria bacterium, assembly GCA_964435075.1. GTDB lineage: Bacteria > Patescibacteriota > JAUYIX01 > JAUYIX01 > JAUYIX01 > CAYSXT01. Next base: position 9,346 of record CAYSXT010000007.1, on the reverse strand, counting down.
TCTTGTACTTGGAATTTTTGTTGATAACGCCACCGTTGTAATTGATGCTCTAGATAGAGCCAAAGATGAGGGATACAAAGGACGCGACGCAGTTAAACAAGCTGTGGGTGTTATTGGCACCTCCGTAATTGCCGGAACTTGGACAACGATCTTAGTATTTATTCCGATGATGTTTATCTCGGGTGTTCTTGGTGAATTTATTATCTTGATTCCGATTACCGTTATAACTGCTCTGTTAATTTCATTGTTCTTGACCCTAACCGTAGTGCCTTGGCTGGGTAACCTATTTATTAGAGATAAGAGTGAGCGGCCAGCTAAACCTCAAAGCATCTTAGGAATGCTCAATGCAGGTCTTAACTATCCAAGCAGGTTTATCGCCTGGCTGAGCAAGCAGATGCAGAAATTTATTAATAGTTATCTCGCTAAGCGCTGGAAAATTTTCGCAATTATCGTGATCGCTTTAGGCTTAATCGGTTGGGGCGGCAGTTATGCCCAAAGATTAGACTTTTCTGTTTTTCCTGCGGCCAAGGATACCGATCAATTAGTCGTTACTATTGATTATCCAGCTGAGACGACTTTAGGAGATGCAGAAGATATTGCACAGGACGTCGAGCAAATTTTAGAAGATGAGATAGGAGACGAACTTTTAGCTCTTACTTACTATGTGGCAGATGATAAAAATGTGATGTTAATGGCTGATCTAACGGAGGTGGGAGATCGGGATAGAACATCTACAGATATGTTAGAGGCTCTACAGGCCAAGCCCTACAAAGATGAGGATGTAAGGGTAGTTTACAAGGCTCAATCGTCAGGCCCACCGGTCGATGATTTTCAAATAACCGTAAAAGTTTTAGCAGACTCCGAGTCTCTGTTGGAAAAAGGAACCAAAGATGTTAAAAATTTCTTGGAGGACAGAGAGCTTAGTGATGGCGAGAGTGTTACTGAGGTGGCAGTTGATCGCTTTGATGTTCTGACTAAAGTCGATGGCAGACGCTTTGCCCAAGTAAAGGCTAAAATTTCCGATCCTAAAAAAACTAATTTAGTTCTTGAACTTCAAGAGGCAATCTCTGAAGAGTATACTAAAGATAAAATTGAGGATTTAGGTCTACGAGGTGAGGCCGTGACTGTTGATCTTGGACAAGAAGGCGATAACGTAGAGTCATTCCAGTCTGCTGGTGTGGCCTTTATTGTTGCCTTAATAGTTATGTATGGCTTATTAGTTTTGCAGTTCAGCTCGTTTACTCAACCGCTGCTGATTTTTTTGGCGATTCCTTTCTCTTTCCCGGTGCTTTTCCCAGCTCTATTTATTACTGAAAACTCCTTGAGCTTCTTTGTGATGCTCGGGCTTATTGCTCTGGCGGGAGTTGTGGTTAACAACACAATCATGCTGGTTCACCAAGCTAATTTACTGCGTGCAGAAGGTTCGACTCCTAGAGAGGCTATTAGTAAGTCGGTTGGTATAAGATTTAGGGCTTTACTTGCCACTTCATTAACTACCATCGCTGGTTTATTGCCATTGGCAATGTCAGATCCGTTTTGGGAACCACTAGCCTTTACCATCATTTTTGGACTAGCCTCGAGTGTTGTTATGGCGCTATTTGTATTTCCAGCCTTCTATATAGTTGTTGAGGCTATCAGGGATTGGTCGGCTAACGTTGGTCGCAAGCGTAAAGCTAGGATTTAGCAATAATCGTTGTTTACCCCTTTTTGGTTTTTCGGATAGAACTAAAAGAGATCAACATAAAGACAATTACCATTGCCGACACTACCGATGCCGCTAAAACTAGGCTGGCAGCCAGGTAATTGCAGTTGGTACAGTCTGGTTTAGCAGTTTCGGTTTGAGGTATAACGTTTGGTTGGGGATCGGATGGGACTTCGGGAGTTCGAGTGGGCTCTAACTTAGGTTTGACTACCTGAGCGACTGATTCAGTAGGCTCTGGCTCAGTTGTCTGGGGCAATTCTATTTGGCTAACAGTTTGAGGTGCCGCAACTTCCGGCGTCGGTTGGGCACTTTGTTGGGGGATCTCTAATTTATTTTCATCTACTGGGTCTGCACTTAAAGTTAAAACTGCGCTATTATTGCTCTGGTCAGTATCAGTTTGGTCAGCCGCTGTAATTGTTATATCACTGACAATCGATTTGGATCCGCTAGTCTCGCTAACCTCAAATGTAATTTTTAACTCGTTTTCTTCGTAACCGGTAATTTCGGCAATGTCCCAGTTACCGGTTGCGGTATCATAAGACCCCTTACTTGCAGTATAATTTTTTATAGCCAGAGCTTTAGAGAACTTGCCTTTAACTTTTACACCACTCGCCTTTTTATTGCTCTTATTCTTTAATTTAAAGGTAAAAGTTGGTGAGTCGCCAACCTTAACCTTGGTCTTGCTTGACTGACCCATAAGAGATAGATCAATAACATCAGGTGTTGGGGGTGCTGGCGGTGTAGGTGGTGCGCAAGTTAAGTCTACGGTAATATCGGTAGTATCCACGTCATTTGTAGGATTGGGGTCATTTTTCTTAGAGCCTAAATATGTTGCGGTATTAGTAATGACACCCGTACCACTTGGATTAGCTGTGATGGTTAATGTTTCACTATGGCCGCCATGTATAGATGGAACCTTCCAAAGTCCGCTTATCACATTATAAGTACCTCGAGATGCCACGTATGAGACAAAATCAACCCCGGCTGGCAGCTGGTCCTGCACCTTAACCTTTTTAGCAGCGCCATGATCTTCTAGGTTTGTTGCGGTGATAGTGTAATTAAAGTCGTAACTTTGACAGGGGTTAGGATCGTCGACAGTCTTTGTGATGCTGAGGTCAGCGTTCTTTGCTAAAGCATTGATTGTAGAAGCCTCCAAAAAGACTTGTTCTGTTTCGTGCTTTTGTCCGTTTGCAAATTGAAAAACAGAGACACTGGTCACTAAACCAACCAGCGCAATAACGCTTAATACAAAATAAACGACACTAGTCTCTCTTTTTCTTTTAATAGTCGCTCTTTTTTTCACCCTTTTCTTTTATTGTCTAGCTTAGTACATAATTATAGATTTTTTTAACCCTTTTAACAAATACGGCCCTAATTGCTTTTACCATTGACCATATAGTTGCTAGTTAACCGAACCGAGAGTCGTAATGTTTTTTCTCAACACATGAGATTAATTTAATGCAAGATAAAAATGAGCGGATCCGTCGCGACGGATCCGCTCTCTTTTATTTTGTCAGATGCTCTAGGTACAGCTCTGCTGCTTCTCTAAGAGTGTCTTCCAGTTTTTTGTGTCCTCGGATTTTTTGAGCGATTTTGAGCCTCATTTTGGTTTCTTCAGCTACTTCTATGCTGACTAGTGGAGCGCCGTGCTTTTCGATAAATTTTGGGGCTTGCTTGAGCATTCCGGTCAGCTTTGGGCCAAATCTTTTGGCCAATGTGGCGTAACATGGTTCGTCCCAGAGTTGGCTATACTTTGTGATGCTCTCGACGGTCGGACGCTTGCCATCTAGCTTGGCCGCGACCCGGAGAATAAAATTTTTTAGATACCGGTCGGTGTAAGCTGGTTTTCCTGCCATCGTGATACCTCCTGGGTATATGTATAGGTGCAAAAGGTAAGAAACTATACACCCGTGTTGTGTCTATAGGCAACCATATCTGTGCATGGCTAAGTTGACTATTGAATAAAACTTGCCAAAATGAAGGCATGTCCCAAAAACCAGCAGACACAATCGAAAACGTCAAAAAATGCATCTGTCCTGCCTGTCCAGTCTATAATGAATGTACAAAGAGTAAGGACCAGCTACTTTTTTGTGCAAAGCAGGCCTCGGATTGCGATGACCTAGACAAACACAAGGCGTGTATTTGTCCTCAGTGTCCTGTCTTCAAAGAAAATGATCTCAAAGGTGGCTACTATTGCATCTGGGATATTGATGAAAATGGCAACAACATCGAGGCCATGATGGAGGGCATGAAAGAGGGTACGAGCGAGGGTAAAAAAGAATAGCTAGATGTCAGATTTTATTCTGACAACTCAGGATACAGTTGCTAACCACAAGGTTGTAGAAACTTTAGGTTATGTAAAAGGCAACACGATTAGAGCTAAACATATTGGGCGCGATATAATGGCCGGTTTTAAACAAATAGTCGGTGGAGAGATTGTAAGTTATACCAAGTTGTTATCTGAAGCTCGTCAGGAGGCGGTTGAACGCATGATAGCAGAGGCCAAAGACAAAGGCGCAAACGCAATCGTCGGTATGAAGTTTACAACCTCAGCCGTGATGGCTGGTGCTGCTGAATTATTAGCATATGGCACGGCTGTAAAAGTAGAGCCAGAATAATGGCAAAAAAAGTTAAAAAGGGGGCCGGTAAGTCTTTTAGTGGAAAGCTAAAAAGAGCTGCAAAAGCTAAACACTCTGGCGGTTCAGCTGCTGTTTGGCTTTTAAGTTTAGCCGCATTGATCTTGTTTAGCTTTATTGCTCTAACGGTTATAGTGGCCACTGAAAATTCCACCTTGAACAGTGCTGGCATTAAAGTCCCACAATGGTGGCAGGATTTATCCAAGTCATTTGGTAGAGTTGGCGAACCAATATCTGACACATTTGTAGTTTCTAAGGTAGATTTTCCAACCATTGCAGAGAAAAATATTTTTCTTGATATAGGTGCGGCGGCATTTACTGTGACGGACAAAAATCAATCGGACCACTTAACCCTCAATGCTAACTATTTTGAAAACTACGGAAAACCCGAATTAATGGCAAAACAAGATGACGATAAGCTAGATATCGAGTTAAAGCAGGATCACAGAAATGGATTTAGGTCCACTACAAAAGAACCTGAATATAACATCGAACTCGGGGAGGTCGACACGCCTGCCTCTCTTAGCATTGATATGGGCGCTGGTGTCGGAGAAATTAATCTTACTGAATTAGATCTTAAAAATGTTACAGCAAATATTGGGGCTGGTGAGCTTAAAATGAGTATTGGGCAGGGTTCTAAGATTACAGAGAAGTTCAACGTGGATCTTGGCGCTGGAGCCTTTACACTAAATCTGCCAAATAACTTTGCTTACAGGCTTAATTATCATGTCGGTGCGGGAGGCTTAAAAATTGACGGCCAAGATTTTGGGGGAATAGGTAAGGACGGAATAATACAGTCCGATAACTATGACGCGGCAAATATTAAGATCGAAATTGAGGTCGATGTAGGAGCTGGCCAATTTACTTTAAATCGTTAAGTTAAATAATAAATTAATGAAGTCTTCTTTGTTTTACTTAATGTTGATTTTGGCTTGTATAAAAAAACAACTAGCAGCCTGGGGTTGATTCGGTATAGTTAAGTAAATGACAGACAAACTTCTTAGAATAGCCGCGATTTCGATGACTGCTCTAGCCTGCGGTTTGTTTGCCTACTTTATTACCCAGCAGTTGATTGGTCCTCAGCATGATTTAACTGTTCCTAGTAGGATTGAGCAAACCTATCCGACTCCAGACTTACCACAAGCAATCATCCTAGAGAAACAATCACAAGAGTTGCAAAAAATTGTCGATGATTTTGTGAATACGTATCCAGCTAACTTTGGAATTGTAGTAAAGAATTTCGAAACTGGTGTAGAGGCAATACACAATAGTGGAGAGGTATTTACCTCTGCCAGTCTATATAAACTTTTTGCCGCTCATCAACTTTATCGAGCAATAGATCAGGGCCTAATAGCTCAGGGCTCTTACGAGTACTGTATTGGCTTGGCTATAGAGCTATCAGATAATCCGTGTGGCGTAACTTTACAACAAGCTGCCACCAGCCTGGGCATGCAAGCAGACCTTCCAAGTCAGGGGTTATTGTCAACTAATTTTACTGGTCTTTACCCAACAACCACGGCCGCAGACGTTGCCTTTTTACTAGATAAGATTTACCACCAAACTAGTCTAACTAAAGAGTCACAAGAACAACTGTTAGAGCATTTATTAAACCAGCAAGTCTCTAATCGCTTACCGCAAGGCCTACCAGTTGGAACAAGCATAGCTCATAAAACAGGGGACATCGCAGGTTTTGTTCATGATGGGGGTATAGTTTACGGACCCAACGGGGATTACATGATTGTCATACTGTCCGGCCCCTGGCCAGGTGTGGGGGTGCCAAATAACAATGCTTATGTGGCATTCGCTGATCTATCTAGTCAGGTTTACAATTTTTTTCTATAAAAACCACTCAGGATTATCGGTGCCAATCGCATCAATGTTCCAATCAAGCATGCGTTTGCCGAGTTTTTTATTTCTAACAGTGTATGAGTAAACTTTTACGCCGCGCGAGTGTGCCATCGTGATCATCTTTTTATTCACTAAATGAGAGCGGGGACCAATGTACGCCAGATCTAAATTGTCTACAATTTTCCAGACTCGCTTAGCGGTTGGATTTAGAAAAAAGTTTGAATAATGACGGATTAGTAACCCCAATTTTACTTCTGGGTTAACTTTTTTTATGGGCGCCAAATAGCCGGACTTAAAAGAGACCACTAGGACATCAGCGATGATCTGGTTCTTGTCGATGATCTCACTGACTGGGACACCAGTGCCTGGACCTTTTAGTTCTATCATCATTTGTATTTTTCCCTTACATAGATTGACTACCTCCTGGAGAGTAGGAATAGTTTCATCGCCCTTGACTTTTAAGGTTTTTAGCTCGGCGAGGGTCATGTCAGTAATTTTCCGATCCAGCCCAGTTAGTCTCTGCAAATTGTCATCGTGAAAAACAACAACCTTATTGTCTTTAGTCATAAAAACATCCATCTCTGTCATGTGTGCCCCAAGCTCAATTGCCTTTGCAAATGAGGAGAGTGTATTTTCTGTAGCGTGAGCTGCTGCTCCGCGATGTCCGACCACCTTTGCCATGCCTATTAATTTAACCTATTTTTGAAACTTTTGCTCAACCCGATCGTAATACAGTGCAGAGGTAATTATCTCCACTAATTAATTAATATCTAAAATGAACAAATCTAAGAAAATAGCAATCGCTGTAATCACAATCTTATCTGCCGTTGGTTTATCTGGCTTTGCCAGTGTGGCAAGCGCTGATGATGGTGGCCAAAATCAAGAACGTCACAGGATGGATCCTGAGACCCGTCAAGCTTGGAAACAAGCCCTAGAAAACAATGATTACGAGGCTTGGCTAGCAATAGCCGGTGATAAGCCGATTACTGAAAAAATTAACGAGGAAAACTTTAGTCAATTTGTAGAGGCCTTTAATTTAAAAGAGGCGGGGGACTTTGAAGGAGCCAAAGCAATCTTTGATGAACTTGGTCTAGAGAAAAAGCCCCATCGCAAGCATGGACCTAAAATGGATCCAGAAAAAAGAGATGCCATAAAAGCTGCGCTTGAGGCAGGTGATTATGAAGCATGGTTAGCGGCTGTTGGTGATGGACCAGTTACCGAGAAGATCAATGCTGACAACTTTGATCAACTAGTTGAAGCTCACCGTCTAATGCAAGAGGGGGACAAAGAGGGAGCCAAGGCTATTTTTAAAGAACTCGGTCTCAAGAGACCTGGTGCTCATAGAGGTCCGCATAGGAGATAAGACAAGTAGTAGGAAGTAGACTTAGGTAGGCGAGGCGGCCCGTAAGGGCCGCCTCAATTAATCTCATTTAACCTCAATTAAATTGGAAGGCGGTAAACTACGCCAATTTACCGCTTTGCACGGTTGACAAAGTAGTTCGCTTGGTTGACAAAGTACCTCTTGAGTGGTAAAAAATTTCTAAGAATGAATCAAGAAACGCCCTCTGGATCTCGCTTAACGTCTGAGGTTCAAGAGCTAATCCAAAGCGTGGCCAACTCGAGCCGCACTGTTAAAGTGTCGGATGAACTACCGCGTATTCAGGCCAATAGAATATCTAGTTCTATCGCTACTTTATACGAGCAACTCAGGAATACGATTGATCAAACCGAGCAGCATCTACTAAGACGGAATGCCATTGCTCGATTTTTTAATAGACATGTACTGGTTTTTGGGACGCAGGAAAAAATTGGTGAGCAACTCATTCGTGAGCTTATCTTATCGGGCTATATTCCAAATAATGAATTTCCTGAGGAGGATGTACCAGAAATTGAGGATGTGGTTCATAAATATCTTAGGTTTAATCAAGAGTTAATCGCTCTTCTACCCGGTGAGAACGCTCGTAAATTGACTACTTGGAGTCTAGGTCTAGCAGCTGCTGAAATTGAGCAAAAACTTTATTGCCCCGACAAAGAAGAGGCCTTGGTTCAATACACGTTTGGCGAGTTGCAGAAAAGAATTAAATGGGAAGATGAGTCGATTGCTCCTGACGATCGCGACATCCAGTTATACATCGCTATACATCGGGCCATTTTTAATTCGGATGTTTTACTAGTCGAATATCATTTACTGGCGTCCTATTATCCTGAGTGGAGTAGCTTAACTGGCGCGGATGCAGAACAAATGGCTAAATACGCCGTTGATTATAGAAATATTATCCGAGAACAAATTTTTCATCCAGCTGGAGCTAAGTTTTCTCAAAAAGTGCGGCGCATGGTTCTGCCTTACGAGGCTTTGCTAGATGCAATTTTATTACACCCTGACACAGCAGCAGAAAGGCTTGCTAATCAGCCAACTTATATAGAAGACATTGTGACAGTAGTCGACGGCTACTATAAAGAGAACAAACGCGCTACCCGTCGCAGTACCTTTAGAAGTCTAGTGTTTATTTTTATTACCAAGATGTTATTAGCGCTGGCTTTAGAAATCCCGTACGACTTATGGGTGCATGGCAGCATTAGGTATTTACCACTCGGGATTAACGTCTTGTTCCATCCAGTTTATCTATTTGTGATGGGAACCTTCGTAAAATTTCCGGATAAAGAAAACACTAAGAGAATTTTGTCGGACTTACGTCTATCTATGCTGGAGGGCAAGGAGCCGCCGGTGTTTTATATGCGCCTAAGCTCTAAGCGATCCGCGCTACAAGGTATCGTCCTGGCATTAGTATATGTTGTAATGTTCGCCATTACCTTTGGGGCACTTTTCTACGCCCTGTGGTATTTCGAATTTGGTATCTTTGGCGGGGTTTTGTTCGTCCTCTTCCTATCTATAGTAACGTTCTTTGGCATCCGCTTACGTCAAAGAGCCCGCAAGTATTTTTACATCAAGCGCAAAGAGTCCTTACTCGGCGTTACTTTTTGGTTTTTTGCCAGTCCGGTTGTTGAAGTTGGCCGCTGGGTCTCCACTAAGTTTGCCAGATACAATTTGTTCTTATTTTTCTTTGATATCTTTTTAGAAGCACCTTTACGAGGTATTACGGTGGCCATTGAGGAATGGTTTAGGTTTGCCCGAGAGAGAACAGAAGAGATTTCTCAATAG
>CAYSXT010000006.1:18780-29973 GCA_964435075.1 uncultured Candidatus Saccharibacteria bacterium | reverse complement strand
AAAAGCTTCAGAAAAACGTGTTCATGCTTTAAAGATGTTGCCCACCTCTGTCGCCTTTTTTTCAACAATTTTTTTGGAATTACATTCGGGGCAAGTATTTTGTTCGGCCAAAATCTCATGATTAACCGCAACGTTACATTTTTCACAATGATAAATTGTATCCTCGCCGATCTCCGATAGTGTTTGGAACTCATGCGAGTATTTACTAAAGTCTCCACCCGAGGCATACGTTAAAATAGTTCGATTTCCAATGCCTAAACGAGCATAGATTTTATGGTAAGCATTTATTACTAACTCGTAATAACTATCTCTATCCTCAGCTGACACATGAAATGAGTATAAATCTTTCATACTGAACTCACGGCCACGCAGAAGACCTGACTTAGCACGCGCCTCATTACGATATTTATTTTGAATTTGAAATACGGCCACTGGCAAATCGCGGTAAGAAAAAACATGTTTTTGCACGAGTGGAGTAACAATCTCCTCATGAGTAGGGCTCAAGACTAAGTCTGTATCCCCCGCCCCTTTTAGATGAAAGAGCACGTCCATTGCCTCTCTCTTGGTTTTTTTCCAGACTTCTATTTGAGAAAGAGCCGGCATCAAGATCTCATGAGCACCCAAAGCTAGCATCTCCTCACGTATAATGTTTTGAATTTTAGTTAGCGTGATAAATCCGAGAGGTAGATAGCTGTACACCCCTGCCATTTGCTTATCTATAAAGCCAGCTTGGGTTAATAATCTGGCATTAATGCTGTCGTCATCGGAGCCGATCTCCTTACGAGTTTTGCTAAATATTGTTGAATAACGCATGTACAGATACTATCTGATGCGCATGCAGACGTCTACCAGTGTTCTTTAAAGAAAGTTGAACAGCTTACCGATGAACAAGACATAAATAACTAGATAAAGCGCACCCTCCCACAAATGTATTCTTTTTGAGATTCCCGAAAGTAGAAATAACAGTGTAGCTGCAATTAGAAAAGGGATACCAATCGCAAAGGTTGAGGCATCTATTTCTAAAGTCTTAAACAGGGCCGGCAGACCCACCACTGCCAGGATATTGAATACGTTTGAGCCAAAGATATTGCCAAGAGCCACCTCTGACTTTTTGTTCCAAGCTGCCTTTATCGAAACGATCAATTCTGGCACCGAAGTACCAAAAGCTACGGCGGCTAAGGATATAACACCCGTACCGATATTTAGCAGCTCCGATAGTTGAACAACCGACTCAACTAAGTAGTTTGCTCCAATTGCTAAACCGGCTACACCAACAACCAAAAGTAAATAATCTTTAGGACGTATCTTTGGCCTTTTTTCTTTTTCTTCTATGTGTGATTTTCCCTTAGCGGTGTCATCCCGGTGTATGACTGTATAGAGAACATATATGATGGCTGCCCCAACCAAAATAATAGCTTCGGGAAATGAAATGATCTTGTCCCAGGCGGTGACTAAGAATAAAACAGTCGTGGCCGCTAGGAGTGGAATATCCAGATCAATGAGGTTTTTAGATACTACAAGTTTACCTCCTATTAGTGCTGAGGCTCCTACAACTAATAATATATTCGCAATGTTTGAACCAATGGCGTTGGCAGCAACTACATCAGTAACCCCCCGAAAAGCCGCAATTGAGCTTGAGACCAACTCTGGAAAAGAAGTACCAATACCTACAATCGTGACTCCCACGATAAAAGGTGACAGCCCCATAGCTAATCCAATCCGCTCAGAACTACCCAGGAGCCAGTCGGCTCCTTTAACTAAGACAATTAACGAGACTATAAATACCGCAATCCAGAGGATTAGCATGTTTGTTTATTTAACGAGATTTAGTCACTAAATCTATACCAGTAACCAAGGCCCAAATCCACATGCCAAGAGCCAACGGAAAACCGATTAAGAAAAACATCAGCGGGATAGATAAGAGTGTCAGTAATAGCTGGATAAGTCCGTTATTAATTTTTCCCGCGACCAGAGTTCCCAAACCGGGCAGAACCAGAACATTTAGAATTAAGGCTAATATTGCGCGATCTTTTGTAATTTCTCGACCGTCGTCAGCTAATGGGTAGGCTTGCGCCGGGAGAGGTTGATTAACAGGCTTCTTTGCAGACGCCTTAGTCTTTTTGGTTGGTTTTTTGGAAGTTTTTCTCCTTGTTGTTGCCATGTCAAAAATTATAACCTACTTCAGTTTGTTCGACGAATCTTTTTTTCTATCTGCGGGGTACTTAGCTTGGTTGGCAGATACTCTGTTTAAACCGACAACTAAGCAAGATTCCTTAAGACTCTCTAAAGAGTACTTAACATTAGCCATTATTTTTTATCTGTCGCCTTGTTTAGGGCTTCACAATATTGACAGTAGTCGCAAGTCTTTGCCGAACCAGGAATCTTATCAGAATCCAGTACTTTTTTTATTTCAATAAGAGTAGTTTCTATCCAGTTAGCATTACCAGTATAGGGGATCAGGTCTACATCAAATTCAAGTTTACCGTCAAAGGCTTTTTTATCACGACGACCATTGGCGTACACAAAATAGCCAGTATCAGATACTTTGTGCCCATTTTGCCTTAGCAACCACTGATATATTTCCATTTGTCGCTTATATCCGTCTTGCCAAGGCGCATCAATATTAACCTTTGTTGTCTTACTAGTGGCTTTATAATCGACAACAATTAATTTACCCGCTCGATCTTTCCAGACATCATCTACTGCACCCGTTATTAATAGATTTGTTGGTTTATGTAAGTGCTGTACGCCTACAAAATTTTCTCGCCAAACATCGATGTCCTTATGTTTAAAAGGGACAGCCTCAATCTTATAGGCTTGCATTAATGGATGCACTGACTGTTTAACCCGGTGGATATCAAACTCTTTTTTTAGGAGAGTATCTACAGCTGAGTTTAAATTAAACGGAAATCCCGGGGGTCGGCCCACGCCTAAGCGTCTATCAATATAAAAACAGCGCGGGCACTCCTTAAAAAGCTCTATCTTAGACCGACTGAGCTTAAAGGGCTTGCGGCTTTTGGGGTCGTATAGATTTCTCGTTCTTTTTGGCTTGTAGTAAAAAGACATCTAGCCTGCTTATTCCAAGATAGGAATCTTTTTTACCAAGGCAGATTTACTCCACCATTTACCAAGTCCAATGTAGCTTCCGGCCTGCGAGCTAGCCAGACCTAAGAAAACTATTATATAAACAATGTGTTCATCCAAAAAAGGATTGTTCTCCCCTGGTAAGGATCCAGCCAAATATAGAATGGCCATCAACAAAGCGCCTCCGTAACTCGCAATGCGAACACCAATTCCTAACACTAAGGCCACACCACCTAACCCAAGGGCTAACATAAAGATCCAGTCGACTGTTGTGTTGCCCGCTAGACCCTGAAAAAAGTCAGTGAAAGGCCCAGTGGTTCCAAATTTTAGAAATCCAGTTGTTGGTGAACCTCCTTTTAGCCAGGCATTGGCTGATTCTGTGGCAAAGCCAAGACCAAACAATTTATCTAAAAATGCCCATAATAGTAACCAGCCCATTGATAGTCTAAGAAGGCCCCACATATAATTGGCAAACTTTTGCATAATGCTGAAAATTAAAAGATTAGGAAGTTGCGCTTTTAGTTTAACATAGCGTGTTATCATTTTAGAAATGGCTGAAAAACCCCAACCCCAACCCGCAGACATCGAATCTAGGGCAAGACCTTCCCCAGAGAAACGTCCCAAGAAAAAAGGGATTAGAATTAGAATTCCAAAGAGACAAAAGGCTGAGATTGAAGATTCAGCCATAGATTTGCCTGTTCAGGCCTACGTTGAAAAAAGAGACCGCAAATATTATCGTCCACTTGAGATTCCCAATAAATCCACCCGCAAAGAAGACGAGGAAATCCGAAGGATTATTAATAGGGAATCCAAGCTATTGCTGGGTGCACTTCTAATTACCATGGCTCTTATAAGAGGCCATAAAAGAGATGTTAACCCTTACAAGATTAAACAACTCAAAGATCAAGCGCAGCTAGAATTAACCCAAACTAAAGAAGATTTTTTTGCTAATAAAGACTATCACCGGTTTGTGGCAGACGGACTCTTAACAGAGGAGCAAAAGAAAAAGCGTACTATTTTATTAGATCCTAAAGACTTTGCTGAGCCGCGTCCTAAAGAGGCTGTTCCTCTCATTATTGATTTTGGAGGGGTCGCTTTCTATAAGGCCAATAAAGGCGATACTATTTCTGGTATTCGAGACTTATTATCCCGGCATCCCGATTATGCATATCTAAAAACTCAAAAACGCTCATTAGAGGGCTTTAATTATGCAAAACCGTCGGAGCTTAAGGCGGGAGAAGAGGTTCAGGTTCCATTGGATATAAAAGAGCGACAATTGACCGATGCTCAATTTGCAATTAGCGCAAAGCAGGCTATCCAAGAGATGCTTGCCCATCCAGAATTTGGTCCAGGCACTAAAAAAATAGTTGATAAGATTGGAGAACAGGAATTTATAGCGTCATTACTTGCTATAGCTAAGCAAGAGGCCGGCGGTAAGCCAATCGGACAATTTTCTTATTATCGCGTAGAACCAGAAAGAAAAACTGCTAGAGGCGAAGTGGTCCGTAGAAAATCAGTCGGTCCCATGCACGTAGTGGTTGAGCGTCCAGGTGTAACTCCTGGCCCAGGTAAGAAAGCAGCCAAAATATTGGGAATCACTGACGGCCAAGCGACAAACCCAGTCGAAGGCATAAAGCTGTCTATCGGGTGGCATATTAAAAAGACTAAAAATCCCGAAAAATATTTTCCAATAGATCAAAATATTTTGGCTTACGCTAAATTCTATAATGGGCGTGATGTCGAGACCAAAAATCCCAACTACATACCCAATCTCTCCAAATACTTACGACAATCACGAGAATTATTAACCCAAAGTGAACTTCTTGCGGAAGTTGAACTCGAAAGTAACAATACTAAAAATAAAAAATCATCTTAAAATGGAAGTAAATTCGATCCGAACTAAAGTTTTTCAGCCAAATTCCGATCTTCTAGAATTTATTAGAGGCAATGTTCCAAGAGTCAAAGAAAATAGCGTCATAGTAATTACTTCTAAAATAGTATCAGTTGCACAAGGTCGCTTGGTACCTGGCGGAGACAAAAACGCAAAAAATAGGGCTATAAAAGCAGAAGCAGAAAAATATATAAAAACCAAGTGGTGCTATCTGGCTTTAAAGGACGGGCACTGGTGTCCAAACGGTGGTATTGATGCGTCTAATGCACCCGGTAAACAGTTAATTCTCTGGCCAGAAAACCTCTATCGAGTAGCAAATGACCTAAGGACCGAACTCAAAAATATTTACGGTATAAAAAGACTCGGAATTTTAATCACCGACAGTCGTTCAGCCCCGCTCAGGGCAGGCATTAGTGGTGTGGCATTAAGTTATGCCGGATTTAAAGGGCTTAGATCTTATGAGGGTAAAAAAGACATCTTTGGTAGAAAAATGGGTTTTATTTCTCGTACTAATGTAGCTGATTCATTAGCCGCTGCAGCAGTTCTTACTATGGGCGAGGGCAGAGAACAAAAACCCCTAGCTGTGATTAAGGAAGCTCCCGTTGAATTCATTGATAAATCGAACCCTCATGAGCTCAAGGTGGATCTAAAAAAAGATCTCTACCGACCACTTTATAGAGCCCTCGAAACTCGTAAAATAAAGGACTAGTTAGCTAAAACTAGATTTGAAATCTGTCGGCGCAAAGACTGTATGTCTGCCAGAGCTCTCATTTAATGGTTTGATTTATGAACATGACTTATTATTTTTATGTGTCATAATATCAGGGTATGGCAAAAAGGAGTAAGATAATGGATTACGCGAAAGCACGTAAACGTTTGAAAAACGGAGACGTTTTACTTTACAAAGGACAAGGACCTATCTCGTGGATAATTAAAAAGGTTACAAAATCTGAGTACTCACACTCAGGAATAGTTGTTTGGTGGAACAATCGTTTGATGGTGATGGAAGCCCGATCAAAAAAAGGCGTGATTGTCTCTCCTCTGTCACGTAGTATTTGTGGGTATAAAGGGACCGTAGAGTGGTACACCGCCAAGAAAAGGCTCACCAAAAAAGAACGGCAAAAAATGGTTGAATATGCCGAGATTGAGTTAGGTAAAAAATATAATACTAGCTTGGTGTTAGTAGATTTAATTGCGAAACTATTTAAAATCACCGGCCTCGGCACCACTGATACCTTGGGTGAATCTAGCAAACAATTCTGCTCCTACTACGTAGCTCAGATATATAATTCGATTGGCCTAGACTTAACCCCCAATAAAAATGATTGCTTTATGTCACCTGATGATATAGCCCGCTCTAAAGCCCTCGATAAGGTAGGCATAATTCATTCCGCGAGTGAGGCTGTGCATGACAAGCACGGTCCCTGTTACAAATATAAAAGGCAAGATCCGATTGTTGGCCCACACGCGGATCATCAATAAAAAATTTGGCGGAGGGAGAGGGATTCGAACCCTCGAAGCCGGGATAAACCGGCTTACTCGCTTTCCAAGCGAGCGCACTAGGCCACTATGCGACCCCTCCAATGGGCTAAACCTTACGATAAGTACCGATTAAGTGCACTTGACAATTAGTGCTTATTGTACTATAAATAGGATCTTAAACAAGACCAAAGCAATTCTGGCTGCCCACTCCCAGTGAGCGCTTTTGGCTCGTACAAGAAAATGACGCCCAAACTAACAATAAAAAAACTTAAGATTACTAACGCTCAACGTTTACAACAAGCTGTGTTACGTGCGGGCTATTCCCTGGAGTGCTTGGACTCCGATGCGCAGGTTTTTATTGCAACAAATAAACAAGGACATAAAAGGTTTATTAAGGCGCACGTCGCTGACCTGAACACGTATTTATCTGCTATGCTCTCGCGCGATAAAGCCCTTGTTAAAAGGATTCTAGCTGCAAAAAATATTAATGTCCCGGGCGGAATTGTAGAGAGCAACCTAAAAAAGACCACCTCTTTAGTAAGATCTGGTTCTCTTAAATATCCGCTTGTTGTAAAGCCTGTTATTGGCTCACAAGGACAAGCTGTCACAGTAGACATCAGAGACGAAGCCACATTAATAAAAGGGATTGAAGAGGTCTATAAGTACAATCGTCGCACCCAAGGAAAACAAAACAGTTTTATCTTAGAACCATATGTGAGTGGAGATGATTATAGATTTGTCGTGCTGGATGGAAAAGTTCTCACAGTATTAATGCGGAAGCCGGCTTATGTTATTGCTGATGGAATAAATAGCATTGCGAATTTAATTGATAGGTATAACGCCCAACCGGGCGTAGAAAAACATCTGCCGTTGTGTCCAATTGTTCGCGACTTTGAAATGCAAAGACACTTACAAGCTCAAGGGTTATCAGAAAAATCAATACTGGCAAAAGGACGTCGCATATACTTACGAAAAAATGCGAACGTGAGTACAGGCGGCCGCTCGTTTGAGTGTATGAGTAAGGTACATTCTGAATATATTAAATTGGCCAGCCATGTTGCCGGACTTCTTAAGCTAAGATTCGCCGCAGTAGACCTCATTTCGCCAAATATTACGGTGTTTAACAAATACAACGTGATCGAGGTTAATGACACGCCAGGCTTTGACCTGCACGAAGCGCCCTACAGCGGTAAACCATTCCCTGTAGCAGATCACCTGGTACAGTCAATGTTTAAACCGACAGGGCGACTATAGGTCTTGATTTTTTTTGGTTAATTTTGCAGCCAATATTGCTACATATAAGGCGCTTATGCCGACCAAGGTGTAGATAATCATGGACAAGTATTTAATATCTCCGAAGACTATATCTACCAAGTTATAGTCGAGAACTCCTACGAGACCCCAATTTATACCCCCGATAATAAGAATGATCAGGGCTATCCAATAAAATATCTTAGCGACTTTCATCTAGATTAAGGTTAAGTCGCCCTCTAGAATGTGATCCGCCGGTGCGGGATCGCCATCATCAGGCTCTACGGTTAATACGTATCGTAGATGGTCAGTAAGGTCAGTGTCGACCACAAAGAAATTTTGCCAAGCCCCATCAATATTTTCTAGTTTACCGGTACTAACCACATCGAGTGGATCGGATTTTACGATCCAGCCCTCATAAAAATCTGTGCCAGTCGGGGCTGGTAGATTTGTAAAAGTAGCTGAGAGTGAGTAACGACCGTCCTCTAAAATTGTCATTACAATTCCGCTAGTGTTATTTGTCACAATCCCTCTGACTGACGCACCGCCTGTTACATCCTTGAGATCTCCTCGTTGTTGTAATGTACTAGACTGCTCGTCCACCTCACCCGTTTGCTGCTCTTTTTTTATCTTGCCAACTGTATTACTTGTATTGAGAGTTTTGTTAACGACAACAGTGTTGGCCTCATTTTCAGATGTTTCCTCTGTGATATCTGGTCTTAACCAAAAATAACCTAGTACTCCTAGGCCTGCCAATAAAACTATGATTATGATTGTAGGGAGTGTTTTGTTCATGCCTATATTTTGGCATAACCCTAAACACTACTCAAACTACTGCAATAGGTGCAGAACCTCACTACGAACTTCAGCAAAAATAGCTTGTAGACCACCCACAAAGGTGACAGCACCGATTGTACCGTTGTTTTCTGTCAGCAAGTCCTCTGTATAGGGAGACAGTGCTAACTCTCGTCTTACCAAGACTAGCGGTGAAAAACTTTTAGCAGCTGCGGGACCGGCCAATAACGCGTCAATCGGAATGCTAGATGCCCGGACGCCAGAGGCTGTCCGATTTGGGAAAGCATAGCCAGAGGTCACGTAAATCTTGGTTGGCTTAAAGAAGAAGTCTGCTGCAAACTTTTTATTGGTATCAAAGCGATCTACGCCACCAACTCTAGTAACAGTCGGTGCTTGAGATAAGGAGTTAAGCTGTTGCTCTATTCCTGAGCCTACTGCTGCTGTTCCACCTGCTATTACGACCGTTGATATATCGTTATGACTATCAAAGAATGCTTTAACCTCAGATGAGATAGTGTCGGGGCCGGCTAGCAATATAGGACTTCTGGTTCCGCCAATTGGTTTTTGGGCTGCGACTGGTGAGGCTGACAAAGCATCCGCAAATAACCACGGACTGGCCACAAAGGCTCTCGTCACAGGTTGACCGGCAATTTGTACAAGCCTGTCAGCGATCAAGGCGGATGTTTCCTTACGCTCTGCTCCACCTATGCGATCAGGATTGTAACCAGCAGCAGTTAGCTCACTTAAAACCTGTTCCGCCTGGGCTTGCTCACGACCTAACACATAGACTTTTTTACCGGCCGTTAAGACACGCTTAATTTCTGCTTCAACACGACTGTCGAGTTTATCTTTGGTATTGAGCAAGATTGGACCATCCACTTCTGAACAAAACGGCGCAGCCGATAGGGCGTCTATTGGATCCGGCCCTTGAGCGACACATACCGCCCCCGCACTGCCATTACCTGGGTATTGTTCCAGCGATAATTCTATAGAAGTATCGATACGATCACCACCCTCAATCTCCTCTACGGATGTAGGTCCCACTGCATTTGTAGCAGGGTTTGAACTACTGGTACCTGGCGCATTGCTAGCAGTAGCCGTAGCTGTATTCTTAAGCAGTCCACTAGACTGATTGACTCTTACTGAAAAAGTGACATCAACAGGAGCTTGCTGACTTATTGCTATGTCATGCAATGTAGCACTTGCATTTAAATCACCACTATTGTCAGGCAGCCATCTGTATTGAGCATATCGGCCGGTCATACTAAAGGGCACACCATCCGTAACAGGAGTAAAGGCCGTCCAAGAACCATCAGGCGTTGGCGTATCGCCTACTCTTAACTCATATGCGGTGCTTGTTCCAGCAGGAACTACTTCCGTAACACTCAAATTTGTAAATTCCGTACTTGCTCCTGCATCGTATACTGAGCTGATGAGCTCGCCTGTTTGTGGCGCAAAACGAACAAGCTGTCCGAATTGCTTACTATGGATTAAAGTGGCCCAGTTTGCCCATAGTGTATTCGTTGTTGGATCTATATCTAAGGAGGCTCCAACAGTAAAAGGCAGCGGCGTTAAAACAATTTGATCCAAGGACGTAAGTGATGAATCAAACTGTTCAATTGTAAGACCTAGCGTTGAGTCAACATCAAGAACATAACTATTGCCAGTATTAGGATCAATTTCGATAGCAGTTTTATAACCAAATGCGGGATCTACTGAAACGGGTGCTCCAATAGACGTTAGAGTACTATCAAATTTTTGAATACAGCCAGCCGTGCATGCTCCACCGACACCTCTTAGAGAGTAAAGAAAATCGTTAGTAGTACTCACCGGATATGCAGCTACCTGCTGTACTTTTGTGCCTGAGGTCGCGATACCACTAGAAAATAAATTGGTCGGGCCTGCTAAAATTGCCCCCGCAGCATTAATGACAGTTGCATCTATATCAGTAGCCACTGCGTTGGTAGTAATATCTGTTGAGCGAGAATAAACGGCTGCTATTTCTCCTGCTGTATTCATGGACAAGGATGGTCCCTGATGGGACACACCACCTCCACCGTCTACCGTCACAGGAAATCCCGCCATTGGATCACCATTGCTATCAAACTTACCAACTTTGGCAGTACCGTTTCTGCCATCTCCCGTAGAGTCATGCACAAAACCAAGGAAGAAATTATTAGAGGAGTCAGCAACCATGGAATTTTTTGTAGGGTGGTATACAAAGAAAAAACCTTCAGGATAGTCGGTATGAATATAAGAAGGATCAGCACCCCACGTAACAAAAGGTTCAGTTATACCCAGTAATATTTTTGATGGCATTTGAGGTACACCATTTACATCAAGACGCTTCATTCTTATTTGATTGGAGCCGCCGCCGAATGACGCGGTCTGATTCCAAACCACCACAATATCTCCACCGGATAATTGGGCAACGGTTGGCCGGTCGTTAGGATTTACTGGTGCTGGATCATCGGGAAGCACTGAGTCTCCCGATAAACCGCTAATTTGAAATTCCGAAGTTCCACCTCCTGGGGATGCAAGAGGATTACCGGATCGATCGAAGAAGCGACCAAACAGCTCACCAGTTGCAGAATCTATCCAAACACTGAATAATCGACCATCTTGTAAAAAGATCGAACCGTCTAACTGCATGTTAGTTGGGCCTGCCCCAGTATCTAATCTGACCGGCT
>CAYSXT010000006.1:0-18680 GCA_964435075.1 uncultured Candidatus Saccharibacteria bacterium | reverse complement strand
GAACCGTCTAACTGCATGTTAGTTGGGCCTGCCCCAGTATCTAATCTGACCGGCTGTCCATTAGGAGAAAAATTGCCGTCTGTAAAAAGATTTCCTGTGCTTTGAATAGCAATTTCTGGCGTGTTTATATTTAGTGCTACTTGCGATAGAAACTTAGTTACGTCGCTAAAGGGAGCCTGTCCTGCACCGCCGCTCCAATCAGTTTGGAAGAATGTACCAGAGGCTACATTACCTATATTTAAGCCGGCTGGAGTGGTTAGCGGTGACTCACCTCCTATGTCCGCTACCGCAATGCCATTTACCGCTGTACTGCCGGGGATATAATCAACTCCAGCTGGCAGAGTATCTTTAACTACAACATTTTGCGTTGTTGTATTGCCGGGGTTCATCGCGCGTATTCTGTAATCTATCACCTGCCCCGGTACTACTGCATCACCATTGTTATCATAGACGCCATCGCCATCTGCATCTGAATCTTTGACTAGTAATAGCCCTGCATTGTCGTCATCAATAGAGTACTCAACTGTCAAACTTTCCAAAATGGGATCATCCAATAGTTTGCCAGAATCAAACTCACATTTGTACAAAAGAGTTGAGCCTTTTGTAGGAAAGACAAACTCGTCATCAAATCCCACTGCATAAAAGTTTTGACCACCGTCATTGGACAGCGAACAATCAATATCAATATGCGTATTTCTACCATCCGCACCAAACGGCACTGGCGCTTGGGGCTCAACAGCACCTGCATAACCCCGACTCTCACCAGTCCAGTTTATTTTTGCCGATCTGATGATATCATCTGTTGAGTCTATCTCAGTTGAAACTAAACTATTTTTATCAACGTCCACGGCCTCGGGAGTGTAGGTGGTCATGTAGAAATTTTCGTCTCCTGGAGTAGTGTGCCAACCGTAGCCAACAACCGGGTCACCATTTGAATTAATTCCAAAGCCAAGGTTGTTAATGTTATTTATTACATCGGGATGAACAACTATCTCTGGATCTGGTTGCTCCTCGTGAGTTCTCCATATATCTAAATCGGGATCCCAGGTTTTATAGAAGAAGCGCACAGCCGAGGGGAGAACAACACCGGGAGCACCTATAACAGTAGGCACACTCGTCTTTGATGGATCAAATGCAAGTGTTATATAATGCTGCACGATCGGACTAACATTGTTTACGATTATCTCAGAACCAGCGGTACCATCCATGGATTTCAATGTGTCGTCTGTGGTGTCCCAATAAGCATATTTTATGGTATTCCCGGGTGAATTAAGCCAAGCAAAATGGGGAAATTGAGTCGCAGGATCGATCTCTATATCAAACAGGCTGATTCTGGCATCAGCAGAAAGAACTGTCGGGTTCACTCCACCGTCAAGACCAGTCCAACTAGTTGGGCCACCACCGGAAGTTAAATCAGTCTTCCAAACCACTAAATTATTATCCCGCTCCAAATTCATTAAGTAAAGCGTATCCGAAGCATCTACAGCTAACTGAAAATAATAAGAATCTGCACCTGGAAAGTTTTCGTCACCATGCGGGACAGTCTCACCAGTAGGAGTTGACCAAGCTGTGCCATCATAGCGAGTGACCCAGCTACCTGAGTGGCATCTGCCGGAAAAGACGGCGGGGACATGGGCGCTACCGACAGTCACATCATCACTTTTAGTTTGAACGTCTGGAGTACCAGTCATTGTTACTGGGCTGCCGACTACTGTTCCATCTGCTAAACCTACATCTAGAGTGACCCGGTATACAACTTCAACAAAACTATCTTCTGGAATAGTTATATTACTAATATCAAGATAACCCGTATCGTTGGCACCGTTTCCTACACCTGCTGGCAATGAGGAGTCTGTTGAACCAGCTGGAGTAGAAATAACTGTAAAACTATTTACATTTGCTGGTATATCCTCTGTGATTTGCGCGGTATATTCGGTTCCAGGATCATTCTTTATTCGAACAGTATACTCAATAATTTCTCCAGCCTCGACATCTGCTCCGTTAATATCAGTAGCTCTTTTAGACGGTACAGGACATCGATACGCCGAGGCACCATCCACAAAGGCCACTACAGAATTATCACTCGAGTCTAATACCTGACCAACATTTACCGAGTGGACATCTGAGTGCGGGACTAAAGTCGCGTTAACAGTTGTACAGCTGGTGTCGCCCCAAGTTCCGCCTAATAAGGCGGGACACCATCTGGCAATATAAGTTTCATCGGGCAAGGGAACTAAAGCTGATGCGTCGAAAGCAACTACAGGATTGCCAGCGCTATCAAATTGAACAGCGTGAAAATTTCGTACTCCGCTACCAATACTCATAGAGCCAAACGTAAAATCTATCTGTTCTCGGCCTGGTGAGCCGTCCATAGTTTCCCAGCGCTTATCGATTAAATCGTATCTACTGAAGTACAATATTGAATCAATTGCATTTGTATAGACGGGGCCCGGTTTTAAGCTCCAGATAAAATTGGGCTCGTCATTGACTGGATTAATAGCAAAGGCCGTTGCCGACAACTCGCTAGCCTTTTTAAACCCTGGTACCGGCTCGGGACCTTTAAGGCCTCGACTTGTAAAATGAGTCCAAAATCCATTAAACAATGAAGCTTCGCCTTTAGTTGTATCAATTTGTAGATCAGTGTTGGTGGTATCTATAAAAGACGTATCCGAAAAATCCTCGTTAAAAATAAACGACTGGGCCTGACTATCTGGCTGTTTTCCTCTCGTCAAAAGTAAAACTGCCGTCACTATCGATGCAATTACAAGCACAACAATGCCTATACCCGCTAGGACTTTATAGATTAAGTTTTTATCGTTACCAGTGGCCACGTTAAATACCTTATTTATTGAGGAAGTCTAATAAATATATTTTAACAGGCTCAGAGACTTTTGTCAAGACTAAAATTGCTATTACTATTGCGCAATTTTTTTTCGCATATGCTCGATTAGATCACGACCAGACTTAAAGTTTCCAACAAAGGTCACCTTCAGCTAGCAGACCAGTTTCCGGCATCCGCGCTGATACTAATAGGGGCCCAAAAAGCTCCTTAAGATATTTTTTACTCAAGGTTATGTAAAATCGTCGATTAGACGTTTGGCACAAAAAAGGAATACACTTTTTATTAAAATAAGGTAAGGTTAAAAATCGCTCATTATTTGTAAAAAAAGGGAGGATAACTGTGAGCCCTATATTTTTTCCGGATACCAAAATAATCCTCCGGCATGATGTTCAAGAACTCAAGCCATTACCTAAAGTTTTGGGTATGCACAGCGAATGTCATGGCCTAGTTTACCTTGAACGCCGTCCCGAAACCCGCGCTTTGGTGTGCGACCGGTGCTCCTGGCAGTTTCTTTTGCCCAGCGAAGTACTCAATCTAGCTCAGCTCAGACATTTCTTACGCCTTTGCTTTAACCGGTACACCCCTGTTGCTCGCATATTCCCCTCAATTTAGACCGACCAATTTAGACCTACCACCTGGGCCGAAGCATCGCTTCGGCCTAAACACTTTTTGCCTGATTGTCTATTTGCCCAATGGTCTAACAGAACCCCCAAAAAAAGAACACCCACTGTAGGGTGCTCTTTTAAGATAGGTTGGATTTGTTTACATTCCCATACCGCCCGGCATTCCACCCATTCCAGGAGGCATACCACCACCAGGCATAGCTGGTGCTGCGGCATCCTTAGGTTCTGGTAGATCAGAAACGGCAGCCTCGGTTGTCAACAACATAGCTGATACAGAAGCAGCGTTCTGCAAAGCAGATCTAGTAACTTTGGTTGGATCTATAATTCCTGCTTTAACCAGGTCCTCGTACTTGTCTTCAGCTGCATTATATCCGTTGTTGCCATCTAGCTTAGTTACCTCTGACAAAATAACTGCGCCATCTTTTCCGGCGTTAGTAGCAATTTGTCTTAGTGGCTCTTCTAAGGCCCGACGAATAATTCTAACTCCAACAGTTTCGTCACCGCGCGCCTTAATCTCATCCAAAGCAGATACAGCTCGGACCAACGCTACCCCACCGCCGGGAACTATGCCCTCTTCTACAGCGGCGCGCGTTGCGGAGACGGCATCCTCGATACGATGTTTTTTCTCCTCTAGCTCTGTCTCAGTAGCGGCACCAACTTTAATGACACCAACTCCACCGGACAATTTAGCTAGACGCTCCTGCATCTTTTCGCGATCAAATTCGCTATCAGCTTGGTCTAACATTTTTTTAGTTTGTTCAATACGCTCTTCAATGGCAGTTTTGTCACCCTTACCATCTACGATTGTTGTGTTGTCTTTGTCAGCTACAACTTTGCGAGCTTGACCAAGATGAGTAATTTCGGTTGCGTCTAACTTTAGGCCGACATCTTCGGAGATTACGGTCCCGCCAGTTAAAGCAGCAATATCTTGTAGCATCTCTTTGCGTCGATCACCGAATCCAGGGGCTTTAACGGCTAAAGTATTGAAGGTCCCCTTAAGCTTGTTGACGATCAAAGTAGCCAGAGCCTCACCATCAACGTCATCGGCAATGATGACAAAGTTTTTCTTGCCGCCCTGTGCTAATTTCTCCAGTAACGGTAAAATTTCCTGAATAGATGAAATCTTTTTGTCTGTGATCAAGATCATTGGATCTTCCATGACGGTTTCCATGCGGGTTGTGTCGCTAATCATGTAAGGAGAGATGTAGCCGTTATCAAACTGCATTCCCTCTACAACCTCTTTAGCAAGACCAATGGTCTGACCTTCTTCAACAGTAACAACTCCATTTTGTCCTACCTCATCCATAACGTCAGCAATAAGCTTACCGACTTCTTCGTCGTCAGCTGAGATAGAAGCAACTTGTGCTTTTTCCTCACGAGTCTCGATTTGAGTTGATAGTTCTGATAGTCGCTCAACCACAGCGGTCACACTGCGATCAATACCACGACGAATCAACATCGGGTTGGCACCGGCAGCTACGTTTTTGATTCCTTCGGTTACGATTGCTTGAGCTAAAACCGTTGCAGTTGTAGTTCCATCTCCTGCAATATCATTTGTTTTAGTAGCCACTTCTTGAACAAGTTGGGCTCCCATATTCTCGAACTTATCTTTAAGATCGATCTCCTTGGCAATCGTGACACCGTCATTAGTAATGGTTGGTGCACCAAAGCCTTTATCTAAAGCGACGTTACGACCCTTAGGGCCCAGAGTAACTTTAACGGCGTCAGCCAATTTGTTCACTCCACCTAAAAGACCACTGCGTGCTTTTTCTGAAAATTTGATTTGTTTAGACATGTTTTTTAAGTTTATTTATTTTTATCTGCAAAAGACTTACTCACTTACTCAATGACAGCCAAGATGTCACTCTCGGATACCACTAGTAAATCTTCGTCGTCCAATTTAATTTCGGATGGACCATATTGGGTGAACAAAACTTTGTCCCCGACCTTTACAGTCATTGGGATCAGCTCACCATGATCTTTTTTTCCAGGACCAACAGCGATAACCTCGCCTTGTTCCGGTTTTTCTTTATCAGCAGTTGCCGGTAAAACAATACCGGATTTTGTTTGTTCCTCCTGCTTTGAGGGACGAATGACTACTTTGTCACTCAATGGTTTTAGATTTGCCATTATATAATGGTTAATTGATAAATTTCGAACGCTAAAATCAAAAAAGATTTAGATAATCTATCAATAAGCTTGCGAGTCATACGCGTTTACCGCCGGTAAACGTTTACTCAAATCCATGTTTCCCTTCTGGTCAACAGAGCCGTTAGTTCCCGCTCTCGGCCAGATTGGCGCAATGCATTATTTATAGATAAAAGAGCGATTCGAAAAAATAATTTAGCACTCTTTGGCCTA
This sequence comes from uncultured Candidatus Saccharibacteria bacterium, assembly GCA_964435075.1. GTDB lineage: Bacteria > Patescibacteriota > JAUYIX01 > JAUYIX01 > JAUYIX01 > CAYSXT01. The sequence goes on along the minus strand of CAYSXT010000006.1, from coordinate 12,854 downwards.
GACTGCAAGTCTACTTGCAGTCTTTTGTATAGTGCCGCAAGTAAAAAAATAAGGGCAGAACACGAATGTTCCACCCTTTTGAAGTTAGCTGAGCTTTTGTTCGCTCGGCGCCTCTTTGCTGGAGAAATCCAGGCTTTTTTTGCCACTTGGCTCGACCCTGGGTGGCAACCTAGGAGTTGATGGTGGCACTACCTCGGAAGGCGCTCCTTTAGACGGCTCCACTACATGTGGCGTAACCGGCTCCAAAGCATCCTCCAGGACCAGACTGCCTTTCTTTGCCCATTCCCTGTTGTTAGGAACCACGAAGTCGTAAAACTTCAGGCGGTTCACTCGGAGAATGGGATTATTTGGGTCAGCGTCGTCAGACACTACATCCCCAGTCACCCTAAGCGTAAAGGTCGACTCTCCATTAAGAAGGTCTTTGGCGGTATTCCGCTGCAAGATGGATCTGACAATGGGCAGTATCCAAGCCTTACTTTGCTCCCGTAAGTACTGGTTGATAGCTGGCTTGGTCGGAACAAAACTACTAAGCACCTCGTTTGAGGCAACAATAGATTGTTCCACGTCCACCTTGGCTGTCATGGGTACGCCGTCCTTGGTCAAGAATGGACAGTCAAGAGTCAAATCCTGGTTTGCGTTGGTTCCCTCTATTGTTGCAAAAAAGGGCGGCGCCAAGATCCACTCACCTGGACCCACCGTCCTGTACTGATCGCTGAGCGGCATCTGAATCGTCCAGTATTTACCCGTCACATCAGGCGACAGATAAAAGAACGAGCCGAAGAAAACCAGCAGTGACGGAAAGGCAATAACCATGCGGCTCATGACTGTCCGGGTACCACGCGGACGCCTTTTTTCTTTGGGGGTCAAGCGCCTGGCAATACCAAACGCCGTTAGTGCAACGAGAGGCCAGACAATGGCGATGCCCGTAGCCCAAACCGGAGTCCAGTTGTCGTACCACCAGACCATCCCCAAAGCGATGAAGATTCCGAGTACCGATAGTTCGACCAGCCGTTCCAAAAACCACTCAAAACGGTTTTCAAAATCACTGGCAACCCCGAAGGGTTCATCATCTTTGGCGATATCTTCAAGTGCTTGCCTGCGTTCAGCCTTGTTTATTCGGCCGATATGCACCTTTGGAGGATGATTGATAGGCTGATCTGCAGCCGGCTCGGCATCTTCCTCGTCAGTCGTCGGTGCCTGTTCATCCCCGAGAAAAGCATCCGTACTTTGTTGTTGACTCTCCCGTTGAGCGCGCTCTTCAGCACTCTCGACAATTTCACTTGTACTTTGATCTTTGAACTCGTCAGACATTTTTGTCTCCAATCTTTCAGAAAATAAACGGTTGCATGTCGATCAGGGTAACCCTGACCAAATCAGTGATTTTAATCTCCTTTGTCTCCAGATAAAACTTAATCCTCCGACCAATTTCTGGTTCCAAGAGTGGGTACCCCGGGTTAATGTCTCGAAAACGGAAAATGTTGTTAACTCTGTTAAAGAGCTGAATATCTAGGACTATCACTTTTAGGTTAAAAGTCAAAGCTAATGCAAAGGCGGGGCTCTTTTGGAGCCCCGCCTTAAAGTTAAGATACAGTAATTACTGACGTTTTAAATAGCCTCTGTCCAGCCGTAAAAGTTGTTCTCTTGGTCGTTTGGCGAATCTAGATCAACTAGTTGTGATAACTCATCTAATGGAGTAATCGAGAAGGCAGTTTGTGATCCGTTATCTGTTGCAACTAAGAGCATTCCACTATCTGGTCGCACGCTCACAGGGACCGCCAGTGAGCCAAAGTCCACATCATCCTGGTCATCTATATCTATGATCTGCACGCGCTCTTCTGTTGCTAAGTCCAGAATCCAGATTCCGGAGGCTGCTCCATAGACCAAGCTATCACCGTCTGGAGTAAAAATTGGTGACGTATAGCCCTCATTGGCACTCTTGCGTAATGTCGTAATTTGACCCGTAGCGCGATCAAGAAGTTCTAAAGAAAATGGACCATTGTCGCTTGAGCCTAACTCTGCTCCGCTACCCTCCGCCCAAGAAATAAGCTTGCCATCTGGAGAGACTGCCATACGACCTCTCTGCGCAGTTGATAGATCGCTCAATTGTTCAAAGTCACCATCTAGTGCATTGCTAGCACCAATCTCTATCACACCCAGGCTACCTGGATCCTCACTACCATCTGCAGAGCGAATTACAAAAAGTTCATCTTTAGTAGCCATGACAGGCAATAGGATTTTATCTAAATCATTAGATTCTTCACGAACATAGCTCTCGGACTCACCGGATTCTACGTCGTAAAAAACCAGCTCAGTACTAGATCCGCTGAAGCTAGAATCAATCGTACTAAAGATAAAGCCGGTAGAGTCTGGCAACCAGACTGGTCCTTGAATACTGAGCCCAGCGGGAGTCTCCACTTGCTCAACTGGGCCATCTGGTAGCTCACCTACAAATAATTGTGACTCGGAAAGATTAACCAAACTTATAAACTGACCGTTGGGTGAGACCGAGCCTAGTACGCTCTCGTCGTCCGCTTTATTGTCAAAGGTAAAGAGATCTGACTCTTTGGCAGTTGGGCTTGTAGAGTCCGCCGATACCAAATCGATTGGACCGGTAAAAATATCAAACTCGTCAAAGCTGACAGGATCATTAAAGCGACCATAAACTATCTCTGTCAGATCCTCAGGATCTGTATCTTTAATAAATGAGGAGGTTGCACCCACCAAAGGCTCCGTGTTCTCCTCGACTGCTGTATTTTGAGCCTCCTTATCGGAGGTTGCAGGCTTACCGATAAAATAAAAATAGATCAGCACGCCAGCCAATAATAAAAATACAATAACAATGACCAAGATGATCCAGGGCCATTTGGAGTTACCACTTACCTCTTCGACGGGTCGGGTTACTCGGGGTGTTTGTTTGATTTCCATCTCTAGATAATAGCATCGATAGGGTGTCCTAATGCAAACCGTTTTTTTTACCCAGTTTCTGCACACCATCAGACACTTTTTTAGGTAAGAAAAAGGTCCTTGTTTACGCACACCCGAGGGTGAGGTCGCCGCGTTGGACGAAAACAAGGACCATAATGGTCGGTGGCAATTAATCCTAATCAAAGGATTAACTGCACGTACTGCACGTACTGCCAGGCTGCTAGTGCCGCTCAATGTCGAGCTGACAGTCGCAAATGTCTTGGAGTACTTTGGAAAAGAGCGTTTTTGGGTGATCAGCCGCATAGGACGCAGCTCGGTACATGATGTACCCAAACCCGATCAGACCTGAGAAAAAAAGAGCAGTTATCTGAAACTCATTCAGCGTACTGAAAAAGGTCCAGACGATTTCGTTTATATCTATCATGCTTGCCTCCACAACAAGTTTCCGAGAATCAAAGACAGATCTTACGAGGATTTAGTTTATACACTAATAAAACTAAAAAGTCAAGATAAAGAAAAAGACTGCCACATGCTTGCGACAGTCTTGTTCTCCTTTTTTTAACCTCCTTAGATTTCTTAGTTTTTACGCCTAGGCGGTAGCCTGAGCCTCGTCTTGGCCTTGGGATGCTCAGGTGCCACTGTTGTCGCATCGATCTCCGCGACTTCTTCTTTGTCAGGTACCTCTTCAAGAACCAACTTGTCATGCGAGACGACAATCTTGGTTCCCTCAAGATCCTCAAGGCGATAGACCTCCCCGCTCAAGGCGACAAACTGACTGCCATCCAGTGTGGCAAAAAACTCAATAGCTCGACCATCCCCACAATCACCAGTCAGAGCTTCTGCCTTACAAATCTTTAATGTCGTGTCGCACTTGGCAAGCTGTGCTTGCCGAAGATCGAGCTGTCGGTTGAGTTCCCTGATGACGTCTTGTTGTTGCCAGGCATAGAAGCCTAGAAAACTACAACCTATTACGAAAATTGTGCAGAGCACCGTTAACGACAACGCAAGCGTCCCCATACTTCGAAACTGCATGATAAACTCCTTAACTGAGAAAAGATCCGTGCTTAAACCAACATGGCAAAGCTGGTCTTTTTAGCATCACTAAGTGTAAATGTCAACGCTGATAAGCCGGCACTTTCTTGAGGTGCAACCATTGATCATTGACCGAAAGCTTAAAGTGAATCCGGCCGTTGAAATCTCGGTAAACCAGGATTTGTTCTCCCTTAACTTTAGTCAAAGGAGTTCCAATAATCTTAACCGGGATCATTCTCCTGAAACGCCCATCAATGCACTCAAAAGTGACATGCATCATCGGGTTGTCTCTAAGATCCAGATCTTTATCGTAGATCCCGTCGACTTGTAAATCCCGGATGTCATGCCAGCCATCCGAGAGATACTCAAAACGACTCACAAACATTTTACCGGTCAAAACATAGACCGAAACAAAAAGCAGCGTCACGACCATAAGCAGCCCGACACAATGTCGCGCGTTGAGTTTGATGCCATCCATTTTGGCCTCCCTCTATTATATGACAAAAAGAACAAACTCGGTTTAAAACCAAGGTGTCTTTTTATGCTTCTAGGCCTCCCAAGTCAAGCCCACTAAAAATTTAGCTTTTTGTTTTCCGTGGCAACAACTTTCGGATCAATCTTTGAATAAATTGGCCGGGCTTTAGCTAACTTTAATTCGCTTAACAAGTCTTTAAGATCGCTGACTCCTCTAGCGGGCCACTCCTCTATAGATACTCCGAGCAAACCGGCCAATTTTTTAATTCCAATTGGGGTCAAAGGCGTTAACAAAACATAAAGTGCCAAAGCAGTTAACAATGCATCAGTCAAAATTTGCTGATATTTTTCTGGCTCCGTCTTTTTGATCGCCCAAGGCTCATGCTTAGCCAAATATTTATTGCCATAGTCAGCAAGCTCTGCGACCGTTAAGGCATATTTTTTGAAATTTGTTCCTTCTATAAGCTCACGAGCATTGGCCAAACTCTCCGCTACTTTAGCCTCGACCTCCTTAGACACATCAGCACCACTCAACTTTAAGCCCTGAGCTAAATTGATTGTTCTATTTAGAAAGTTACCAATCGTACCAATCAATAAACTATTGTTTTGGTTAACAAAATTCTCCCAACTAAAAATAGAATCAGCTGTCTCGGGCAAAATCGTGGCCAAATAAAATCTTATGTTATCGACACCATAAGTCTCGGCCACATATTTAGAATCAACCGTTACACCCCGACTTTTAGAAAACTGTTGACCCTCAAGTGTCAAAAATTGATTGATGACAGGAACATCTGGTAAATGCAGCGTCTCATCATAGCCGTGCAACTGAGCTGGCCAAAAAAGGGTATGAAAAACCAGATTGTCTTTTCCCATAAAGTAATAGTGGCGCGCTTTTTTGTTATGCCAATAATCCTCCCAGGCCTTGGGCTTGCCTGAGTCAGCCGCCCACTCCTTTGAAGCAGAAAGATAACCGATCACCGCCTCAAACCAAACGTAGATTCTTTTACTATCAAGATTGTCTATTTTTTTGTCAGCCGGAATTTTGTCAGCCGGTATTTCTATACCCCAATCTAGATCGCGCGTAATCGCGCGGGCTTTTAATCCCCGCTCAAGCCACTGACTAGTCTCAGCCAAAATCCACTTACGCCATTGGGAGCCGACGCTTTTTACATATTTCTTTAGAAACGGCTCAAATTTGGCCCAGTCCAAAAAATAATGTTCAGTCTCTTTGAGCTCCACAGGGTCACCCGTTATTTTACTTAAAGGATCGTCAAGCGTGTCCTCATCCAATAACTCACCGCACTCATCACACTGATCGCTGCGGGCTCCTGTTCTCTTACAAAAATGACAGGTTCCTTCTACATATCTATCTGGCAAGAACCGCTCCTCCTTAGGTGAGTAAAACTGCTTTGTTTTGTCTTTATATATATAATCATTCTTCAGGAGTGTAAGAAAAATATCCTGCACAACCTCTTTATGATTCTGGGTCGTAGTCGTGGTGTACAAATCAAAACTAAACTCGAGCAACTTAAATAGCTCGACGTGATGCGGATGATACTCGTCGACAATTTGCTGGGGTGTAAGTTTACGGCGATCCGCCTCAACCGTAATCGGCGTGCCGTGGCTATCAGAACCAGACACCATTAAAACGTCATTGCCAACAAAGCGATTGTAGCGCGCAAAAATATCGGCCGGCAAAAGATACCCAGCTAAATGACCTACATGCAGATCGCCGTTTACGTAGGGCCAAGCTACTCCTATAAAGATTTTGTCTTTTTTGTCGCTCATAGCCTCCTTAAGCTAACGCAAGATGCCTTTTTAGAAAAGAGAACCAATCGCCTGCAGTGTCTGCTTTAAGGTTACGGGTTCTGCCAGAGGAATGAGTGCATAGCGATAAACCTGCATAAAAAGTAGGTTGCCACCAATCAAAATAGCTATTATTCCTGCCAAAACCCAGCGCCGCCAATGCGTTTTTTTACCCCAAGTCCAAGCTATTATGAGAGCCAGGCCAAACATAAAGACTAGCGATATATCCGTGAAGCGACGGGGACCAAATGACTCGCCTCCCCACCACTCGAGTGCTGTTCCATTTATATAAGTCTGAACCAATAAGATTAAGAGCATTAGCTTGGCCCAGCGCATCTTAAAACTGTGATTTAATAGGGCCCAGCCGGCCAAAATAGTGAGAGGTGCCCAAGTAAAAAGTCCATGGTGATTTGAGATTAAAACTTCAAAAAAGTGCGGACTGGTCAGGTCAATAAAGCCACGACCTTGTGGTATGACTAAGAGTCCTCCGTATAAAACTTTCCAAGCGAGCATTTGCGGTAAAAATCCGAGGGTGGCTCCAAGCAAGACTAGCCCGGCCCGCTTAAGATTTAGCACCCATTTTTTTTGTTGATAAGCGGCCCAAACAAAATCCAAGAATGGAACCACAAATGCTACCCCGAGTAACTGCCAACGCACCATTCCCATAAGACCAACTATCAAACCTATGACCAACCAGTGCCATAGTTTTTTAGAGCTTTGCCAACGCTGCCAGAGCCACAACAAAAGACTGACCATAAAAAAGCCCAGCACATGAGATCCGCTAGTATCAAAGGTCATATAATAAATAAGGTTTGTGCCCAGTAGCACAGATATGATGGAGGCACTCGCAAACCACGAGCGATTTTTTTCTGGAATAATTTTACGGATAAAACTAAAAGCCAGTGCGAGACCAAGTAAACCGTACAGGGCTGTTCCGATGCTGATAGACATGAGCTCTATTTGGGAATAACCATCCGACTGCCCAGTAGCCAAAGCAAACATGCGAGCTACCGCATAAAAAGGTGACCATAAAATTGCCGGACCAACCGAGAATAGATTATGAGTTAGACCTGTGTCTGTTTTAACTCCCGAGTCTAGCTGCTTAGCTACATGGATGTTTTTATCAGCAAAATACTCTAACTCATTCTGAAAATCCAGGTCATGATCGATGACTGCTGATCGCAAGTAAGAAAAATAATAGATACCGTCACCCGAGACTGGAATTGTTCTTAATAAAAGCGCGCCAAAGCTTGCCAGCCAGACTAAAAGAATCAGTATTTGCGGTAGTCGCCTATTGGTCATTTTTTAAAACTATCAGCCTTTTTTACAAAATAAAAAGGAGTTTGGAGGTCTTACGATAAGACCAAATCAAACTCCTGATTCGTCAAGTCCTCTCTTTTTTCTTCTTCTTAGCTGCCTGCCTCTGCTTTTTAATGTACTCCTTGTAGTAATCAAAGCGACCAAACATCTTATTAAGAGTTGGTAGTTCAGCAACTTCAAAATCCACAACTAATTGGGGATTTCGGGGCCAAAAAAGACCAAGTTCTTTATCAGTTGGGTTGAGCATATGCTCGTGAACCTCATCAAAAGGATAACGAACCCTTATTACAAGCAGGTCAGTAATCGCCTGAACCATGACAATGCAGCCAGGCGGGACCAACAAACCATCGCCAAAGCAAAAACTCCCCACTTCTCTTCTGCCAAAATTTTCTGGTCTTACCCCCATGGCCCAAAAGTAGCTGAGGCCATGTACAGCAGTAATCAATCGGTAGCGCCGGGTAGTAAAACTTGGAATTGAGATAAATCCATCAAACAGTAATGCTTCTTCGCAATCTACTAAATTAAAATTTTCACCACTATACTGAGCAAGTTTTTCTTTAAGAAGCTTGCCAAGTAAGTTCTCTCTACGTAGAAAATCATCAGCTGGCTCCCTCTTGAATTTGCGGAGACCATCTATCGAAAACTCTTCAATCAACATTTCTGCCTCCTGCTAAATTTTAAAGGGCTTTACTCCTTCGGGGGGCAGAATAGGGTTCTGCAGTGTGATTGTCAAACAGATTTGTTTTAGAGACCAGTCGTAAGTGCCTCAAGATTTTTTTGCATGACGTTGATATACTCTCCGTCATTAACCTTGGCCGTTTCCATAGGATCAAGAACGACCAGCTCAAGGTTAAATTCCTCGGCTAACACACTGGCAAGATCCGGGATGGGTCCTGGTTCTATAAAGAGCGTCTTTATGCCTAAGCTAGAACTTAACTCTCCCACATTATTAACTTCATTAAGAGTTAACTGATCACCCGGACGCTCTACTAGTTGAGTCACCTGCTCTAGTCCGTAACGATCCGCAAAGTAATTAAATGATTCGTGAAATGCAATAAAAGATTTGTTTGGTACCTCTTGGAGTGCTGATCTGATTTGTTTATCCAAATTTTGTAATTCCTGAGCATAACTACTGACTGCGACAGTCACAGTTGCGCTTATGTCCGGCAGCTCTTCATTAATAGTGGCCGCAATAGCTGCAATTTGCTCTTGAGCTAATACTGGATCGACCCAAGTGTGCGGATCCCCTGGTCTCAAAGCCAAATCTGCTGCTGACTCAAAAATTACTTTTTCGGGGAACTGTTTTTTTAAGATTCCGAGCCAAGGTTCAAGACCAGCCCCGTTAGCAACCACCAAGTCAGCCAAAGCCACTTTTTCAAAATCGCTGGGCGCGAAACTAAAGTCATGCACATCTACGCCTCCTCCAACTAATAGCTCTACCTGGGCCGAGTCTCCCACTAATTTTTGTGTCCAGATCGCAATGTGAGGAACAGTGGCAATGATTAGTGGTTTGTCAGGATCTTTTTCAAATGAGTCCTCTCCTAATCTACTAAGCCCAACTATTAATAAAGCTGTTACGCCAATTAGTAGAATTAGGCCCATTATCGGCTTAGCGAGGTTCTTTTTGGGTTTTTCCTGTTTTTCGGTCATGTTTTGGGCCATTTGTGCTGTTTATCATAATCTCAGGCTCTATTATTGACAATGGCCTATTTTTGTGTTAGAAAGACTGGTTCATCTAGAGGAGGTATGAACATGTTTTTTAACAATCAGGGCGCTGCATAAGCGTTATTGAAGTTGGCGATAATTTCGGAAACAAAGAGAGGTGTTAGAAGTGAACAGGCTAAATGCTGGTGACATTTCTGTTGTGCTCAAGAAAAGTACTCTCGAGCACATCAACTTTCAGCAAGATGGTTTTCTGGGAGAATTTTCTCCAGGGGATAAGTTTATCCTTCGAGTACAACTTTCAGAAGACTGTGACCCCGTGGATATTTGCCGTACATCCGGTAAAATCCGCACGCGACGTATTAAAGGCAATGAACGGCCCTACGTCGAGCAGATCGTGGCAGTCCAGCGGAATAACGAGGGCAAGGCCTTTACATCCGCTCATAACAACTCAATCCGGATCTTCGAATACGGAGAGTCAGGGTACGTTGCGGTTTGGTCAGTCGGAATCTTTGCGCAAGATGGAAAGTTTTTCGTAGGGATTCAGAGGGACTATGAGATGCAGTTCATTAGCCTCGCTGACGGACACATCGTGTGTCCCGAAAAAGAAGATATCTGGCCAGACTTTTGCAACTACGTGCGAAAATCGGCCAAGTGGAGCGATCTGCCGCGAGAGACTTCGGCGCCAAAGCATGAGGAGCAGAAGCTCCGCTACAACCAAGGTCAGGTCAAGTGGTACAACTCACTGACTGGCGTTGGGTGCGTGCGAGTGGCTGGGATTACTTCAGCCAAGAATGGCCTCAAATCCCAGGAGGCTCGCGTGCATTTTTCGCACATCGAGTCCCCGAGCCAGCGGCTCCGCAAGTTGGAGCCTGGTCAGCTGGTCACCTATGACCAACTGCACAAACTACGCCGACGCTACGGACAGCGCAAGACGGATTTTGAGGCCGAGCTCTACGGAGTACGCTCCATCCGATAGAAGACAAAATCCTCATCGAGGTCCCCGTAACCATTTGGTTGCGGGGTATTTTTTTTACTTATTTTTCTGCTTCAACCGTCTCGCCCACCGGTTGAACAAACAAACCACCACTACTTACGTGTGGAATCTCCGTCTGTAAATTAGAATCCCCTAACTCCTCACCATTAATTAGCTTGGTAAATGTAGTGAGCATCTTATCCCTAAACCAGACCCGCTTATCCTCCTCGTGAAACTTAAGCATCTCATCCGAAATTATGACGTGAGAAGTCCTCGTGTGATGTCGATAAGGGATCACTTTACCCATGCGCTTAACCTGCTTTGCCTGAACTTTTTTCTCCAGCTTTTTGCCTAATTTTGTTCCAAATATTTTTTCTGAAAGAACCTTAATAGGTTGGGTGATAGTAATCACCATTTTAGATACTTGTCGCCGCTTGCTTAGCTCTCCCATACGGTAATTTGGAAATATTTTTGCCGCCCAAGCATTGTTGGCATTTAGTTCGCCCAAAATATTAAACTTTTTACTTTGATAAAGGGGAGCTATATTCTGAATCCAGCTGGCAAGGTAGGGGTCGCCGCCTGGTATAGACAGTTGATCAAAAGAGAGAGCCATGTCCACTGCAAAAAAAGACAAGCAAACTCGGTTGGCATGCCGACGATCTGTTTTTCTACGACCGAGCAATTGCACTACACCAGTAGTCAGCAATCTGGTGAGCCATATATGTCCGGACTTAACCGTTATGAATAAATCTATGTCTGAGTCGCGGTTGGCATTTCCTAGAGCAACAGTATTTACAACAGACACAGAAGTTATAAAAGGAACAACCGACAACCAGTGCGCCGTCGAGCGCGCCTTTCTATACCGCATCTCAGAGATTTTTTGGTTAGCGAATCTGGTTCTGATCTGCTCCTCTCCTCTTATTGAATAAAAACCATTTTTCTCAGTCAGCCTCTTTTTGATTATTGGATCGGTTTCGATAGCCTTTTTTAACTCCAAAAAGCCCGTCTGCCATAAAATTAGGTTTTGCCAGATCTCAAACATGGTCAAAGCCATCCCCTGAGCGTCAAAATAAGCGAGAGTCAACAAGATCGCCTCTTGAAGCGTATTTGGTTGCTTAAACTGACTCGAACTAGATTTACTCTCCATGACCATATAATATCATTGTTCGCATTTTATCCGTCTTACTTTATTGCGCAGGTCCTATTTTTTTATTGGCTGTAATTGCCGCATCGCTTTGAGTGGTCGATCCCAATCCAAGTCTCCTTGCTTATCGATTATTGCCCAGGCTTTTTTGAGTCCGTAAAAGCGACGCTCTGGTAATAGAATCTTTTCTGCTTTTTCCCTGCCCATGAGCTCACGCATGGAGGCCCGTGCCAAGAGGGATACAGGCAGGTGCACTTTTACACGCCAGTGCTCTTTTTTAAAAGTCTTGTCTATGTAGCGCCAAATTGGAACTAGCTTGCGCTCATTTTGGGGTTGCTTTAATAGGAGGTGTCCCAGCTCATGCACAACGGTGGCAATGACATCATCCTGATCTTTAGAAATTAGGATGGTTGTTGGATCAGAAAACGGATCGAGCTCAAATCTTTTATGGGCAATATATATCAGCCAGTGGTTGGGCGCAGCCAGGCCAATTTTTTTATAATAGTTAAAAAGTTTGGCATCGTACTTTTGCCAGCGTGTCGTTATTTGTTTCTGAAACTTATAACCAGCTTTTTCTTGACGTGAGGAATAAGATTGGCCGGACAGCTTACCCAACATCTCGTCATAGATCGGCGAGTATATAAATTCAAGGTGAGCCATTTTTTGTCAGCTTTTGTCGCGACTTTAAGCGCGGGGAATAAGTTTGTCGATCTCTCTCACTAAATCGGGAAAACTGCCAGCACCAATAAAGCGACCAACGATTTTTCCGTTCTGATCTATCAAGACGCTAGTTGGCCAAAAACGAATATCAAAATTATTAAAATTTTCGTAATCGTTATCGACAGCAACCGGCCAATGAATTTTGTAATCATTAACTGCTCGTTCTACATTGTCGGCATCAGCTTCAAACAAAAATTCTGGAGTGTGCACTCCAATCAATTGAAAAGGTGCTTTGCGATAGTTTCTTTGTAGAACCGACAAGTGCCGCAACAGAGACTGGCAATGATGACAAGCGTAGGTCCAAAAATTGACGACTACAACTTTACCTTCGAGGGTTCCGAAAGCATTATCTTTGACGTTTAGCCAGTGGGAAGTTTCTATATCTGGAGCTTTAGCTCCAAGTGAGGTGCGCGTTAATAACATTTATTACCTTAAGGGAGTTAGTAATAAGAAAAATAAGAGCGGTTATTTGCTCTCTGTTTTTGTTTTAGTCTTTTGGTTTTAGTTTTATCAGGCTTTTGTGACCTTTTGTGGGCGTCCTTATATAGTACGCTCGGCAACGGTAATTTTTGTGTTTTTTGAGCTAATTTGCTCGTTTGAGACCACTTGATTCTTTTTTCCGGTAAAAACGCTTGTCTAGGCTGGCTTTGGCTAGCTTTTGGGACAAACGCCCCCCGATTTGTGATCTTAATTCCGTATTATTCTAACATTTTTATTGGTTTTTACCAGGCCTTAATAATTATTTAAGGTCAAATATGTGAATATCTTTTTTAGATATGAACAATACACTCGCAT
>CAYSXT010000005.1:6596-30299 GCA_964435075.1 uncultured Candidatus Saccharibacteria bacterium | reverse complement strand
CCAGGCCCGTGTCTGCCGGCGCACGGAGAGCACGCGGCCCCCCGCCGATGCCTACCGTGGTGAGTCGACCTATTATACGGGACCTCCCGTGTCACAGATCACTCCTCGGCAGGTACGCCCCGGCACTTACCACAACAGTGGTTACCGGAGCACCGAGGAGTACCGCGACCCGCGGTACGTCGATGAGTACGGGCACTACAACCGGTTCTGGGAATACCAGGATCAGCAACGTGCCCGACACACACACCATCCGGGATATGGGCGGCGTTACGAGCGGCGCCGGTGTACCAGCAACTATCATTACGATGGTTGCAGTCACCGGCGCAGTGGTGTCCGGATTACCCTTCCGGCACCTCCGCTGCCGCATGTGATTTTCCGTGGCCTTTTCGGTCACAGGAGTAGCCACAAGCACCGCCACTCTCGGACCTGCAGGCACCGTCGCTATTAGCGACAACCCGCACAACAAGGCCGGCTTCACTCTCTGAGTGACGCCGGCCTTCTTCATATCTAAATGTATTTTGTTCTCTCTAAATTGCTAAATGCCACAAAAATGGAGCAAAAACAGGAACACTTTTATTCCCCAAAAAGCGTGGTAGCATACTTTCGTTAAACAATTAATAAACTCTAAACATATGAGTAAATATATAAAAACATTAACCAAGAGTGGACTGATCGTGTCTGCCTTGGCTGTTTTAGCTTTGCCTATGAGCGCCCTGGCTGGGGTTCCTAGTCCAGACGCACCCTTAGATAGACTAGAAGGCCCAGACCGTGATTCCACAGCTGTTGCAATCAGCATGGAAATGCACCCAACAGATAACATGCAGGACTACGTCTTTTTGACTCGTAACAATGAGCCAACTGACGCTCTAGCGGCTGCTCCTTTAGCACGCGTAAAAGACGCCGCCATACTTTCTACTCCAACTGATTCGCTTAGTGACGTCACAAGAGATGAAATAGAGAGAACCTTAAAAGTAGACGCAGACCTAGATGATGTAATCATCTTAGGCGGAACCGCTGCCGTCTCTCAGGCAGTAGAGGATGCAGTTAAAGCCATCGATCCAGCCGGAAAAATTGGTGTTAAACGCTATGCAGGTGCCAACAGAATCAAAACTGCTGAAGCTATCTGGGAAGCACTTGAGGCCATAAAAGGTACTCCCTCAAAAGCCTTCTTGGTAACAGCTGATAACTGGCCAGATGCCTTAGGCGTTGGAGCCATCGCAGGTAACCCGGCACTAGCAGGTGGATACAATCCAATCTTACCTACTTATAAAGACACTTTGCCAACAGAGGTTAGTGATTACCTAACTGCAAGCGCAGGCACCCTAAAAAATATTTATGTATTAGGTGGTGAGGCAGTAATCTCTCCAGCTGTCTACTCATTAGTCGACAATATAATCACAACTACGGAGCGTATCGCAGGCGATGACCGTTACGAGACTAACTTTGCTCTTAACGAGAAGTTTCACGGGGTAGGCAATGAGCCAACCAAAATTGGTGTTGCCACGGGTGAAGTTTACGCGGACGCCCTAGGACTTGGAGTCTTTATGGCCAGTAAAAAAGCTCCTCTAGTATTGACCAAGAAAGACACTGTTCCTAGCTTTATTGCTTCATATTTAACCTCATATAAAGGCACAATCGGCGGAGGCTGGTTAGCCGGAGGAACAGCCGCAGTAACAAATGCTACTAAGCTAGACCTCGAGTCGTTCTATATGTAATCCAGATTCTTAGTTAGAACTTAAAAAACCTGGGCTATCCACTGCTCGGGTTTTTTTATTGTTTTGGTTGTCTTGATTACCTTCACTGAAAAGACTTTATTGAAAAACCCGGCAAAACCTGCTAACCTCTCTAGTTTATGCGTGACAAATTTATCTTAGAAACAGACAAGAAGTTTGCCGGGGACCAACCCCAGGCTATTGATAAATTAGTCAAAGGACTAGACAAGGGTTTAAAGCATCAAACTTTGGTGGGTGTTACAGGTTCTGGAAAGACGATGAGTATGGCCGGAGTGATAGAAAAGGTCCAAAAACCGACTTTGGTTTTAGCACACAACAAAACTTTGGCGGCCCAGCTGGCCAGTGAGTTTAAACAGCTGTTTCCGCAAAACGCGGTGCAATATTTTGTGTCTTACTATGACTACTATCAGCCTGAGGCCTATATTGCTCGAACCGATACCTACATTGCTAAAGACAGTTCAATCAATGATGAGATCGATCGACTGCGCCACCAGGCCACTATGTCGTTGCTAACCCGCCGGGATGTCATAATAGTTGGTTCCGTCTCGGTGATTTATGGTTTGGGCTCACCAGAAGGATATTCCAAAGGCAAGATCGCACTCAATCTAGGTGACAAAATAAAAATCCGTGAGTTGCTTAAAAAACTAATCAATATCCAGTTTGTTCGTAACGATATCGATTTTAAGCGCGGCTCCTTTAGGGTGCGCGGCGATGTCTTAGAGGTATATCCAAGTTATGAGGATAACGTTTTAAGGTTCTCTTTTTTTGGGGACACTTTAGAAAAAATAACTAAAATCGACGGACTAACTGGTGAGGTACTAGAGACTTTAGAGACTGCAATAATTTTCCCAGCCTCTCACTTTGCGACTGAGCGCGGAAAAATAGATGCCGTATTACCGCTTATCAAACGAGACTTGAGTATCCGTTTGGCGGAGCTAAAGTCCCAGAGCAAATTAGTCGAAGCACAACGTTTAGAGGAGCGCGTCAACTACGATCTAGAGATGTTAAAAGAGTCGGGCTACATCAACGGAATAGAAAACTACTCGCGCTATTTTGATGGACGCGCTCCCGGCACGCCTCCTTCGGTATTAATGGATTACTTTCCGGATGACTTTTTACTATTTGTTGATGAGTCGCATATTACCTTGCCTCAGGTTTCAGGGATGGAAAAAGGTGACGCCGCTCGTAAGCGGAATCTAGTTGACTATGGATTTAGACTTCCGTCTGCTCTTGATAACCGTCCGCTAAATTTTAAAGAGTTTAATAAACATATTAATCAGGCAATTTATGTCTCAGCCACTCCCCGCGCGTACGAGTTAGAAAAATCAGAGCAAAAAGTAGAGCAATTAATCAGACCGACCTTTTTGCTAGACCCAACTATTGAGATCCGACCAACTGAGCACCAAATAGATGACTTGATCGGCGAGATTAAAAAACGCACGGCTAAAAAACAACGCGTGATAGTTACAACTTTAACCAAGCGTATGGCCGAGGAGCTAACTGAGTATCTCAAAGAGCTTAGGATTAAGGTCCAGTATTTGCACTCCGAAATAGACACGATGGAGAGGATTGAGATTCTGCGCGACTTGCGTCTTGGGGTGTACGACGTAGTCGTTGGGATCAACTTGCTCCGCGAGGGTCTCGATCTGCCAGAGGTGTCTTTGGTCACGATCTTAGACGCCGACAAAGAAGGGTATTTGCGAGATGAGATCGCGTTGGTTCAGACAATGGGGCGGGCGGCGCGACATGTCGACGGTCAGGCAATTATGTACGCGGATAAGGTGACCGGCTCTATGAAGAGGGCGATTAAAGAGACGGAGCGCCGCCGTAAAAAGCAGGAGGCCTACAACAAGCTCCACAATAAAAAGCCAAAGTCGATCAAAAAAGCGATTACTGATGATCGCCTTGCGGGCAAAAAGGAGGAGCCAGAGGCCCCTCAAATCGACCCAAGCCTGAGCCCAGCTGATAAAAAGGTTCATATAAAAATGCTTACTGAAAAAATGGAGATGGCTGCCCGCAACTTAGACTTTGAGGAGGCCGCTACCTTGCGCGATCAAATCCAAGCGTTGCGCAAAGCAAAATCCTAAACACACACGCCAATTATTTGGTAGTATTTTAGGATGGCAGAACTAAATGGCTTCCTCGTAATAGACAAACCCAAAAACTGGACCTCTTTTGATGTGGTCGCAAAACTGCGAACTATCTCTGGACAACGCTCAATCGGCCATACCGGTACCTTGGACCCTTTTGCCACTGGAGTTTTAGTCATTACATTTGGACAAGCTCGTTTTTTGGCAGAACATGTGCAAGAAATGGACAAGCTGTATCGCGGTAGAATTAAGTTGGGACAAACCAGCGACACTGATGATGTTGAGGGTAAAAAATCAGAAGTTTCGACCCTAAAACCACCTACAGAAAAAGACGTTGCTATCGCCATTAAGAAATTTACTGGTTCTATTGAGCAGATTCCACCTGATTATTCGGCCTTAAAAGTACAAGGCCGCAAGATGTATGAGTTAGCGCGCAAGGGTTTACCAATAAACAAAAAGCCGCGCTCAGTTATGATTTACGAGCTTTCGCCTTTAGCCTACAGCTATCCTTATCTAGACATTGAAGCCAAAGTAAGCAAAGGCACCTACATACGAGCATTAGCTAGAGATCTTGGTGAAGAACTAAAAGTTGGTGGTTACCTGGAAGAATTAGTACGGCATAGTCTTGGCCTCTTTAATTTAGAGGATGCGCATGACATCGGCGATCTAAACTCAACCAACCTAGAAAAATACATTACGCCACCACAATACGCAGTAGAAGAAGAGCTTAAGACTCGAGTATCTGATCATGACTTGGAGCGACTTGCTCATGGCGAGAGGGTCTCAGCTCCTAGTCATCTTGCGGGTTCACCCGATATACCCTTTTTTGCAATCGTTAATAAGCAAGGTGAGATATTAATGATTGCCGAATATAACTCTGTTAGCCACGATTTAAAGTCCAAAAAGATTTTTGACATTAGCTTAAGACGCTGATAGCTTATCTTGCACAAAGACAAATATATACCGATTATATGCCTCAATTAAAAGCTAGCAAAAAAGCCCTCCGGGGTACCAAAAGACGCACAGAGCTGAACAAAGCTATTAAAAGCGATATCAGGACAAGTATTAGCAATGTTAGAAAATCCGCAGCAGCAGGTAAAACCGAGGAAGCTCATAAAGAACTTGGAGTTTTAAGTTCAAAGCTAGACCGTGCCGTTAAAAAAGACATCATAAAAAAGAATACTGCTGGTCGCTATAAGTCACGGTTATCCAAGCTGGTTGCAAATAAACCAGCCGAAGATTCAGCTAAATAATCTTTTGCGGCTTGTCTTAAGCTCCGGCTTATCTTAAGCCCCTAAAGCAAAAGTTAATAAGTCTAAAGCTAACTCGCCGTCCACCCGGCTTGTTTTTATTGCCTCATCCGCATCAACCATCTTTATAAAAATCTTTTTTAAATCTCGGTTGGCGTAATTACGGAGTTGTCCTTGAGTTTTTCTAATGACATATGGTGAAATACCGGTTATCTGCGCGATAGCCCGGGGATCATTAGTTTGTTTTTGCGCCTCATCTATTTGGACCATGGTTCTAAACTGGTAACGCAACATCGTCAAGAGATAAAGTGGGTGAGCTCCTTGTGCCTCATGTCGATGTAAAAGAGTGAGGGCCTGCTTAACATCCTTTTGTCCCAGTGCATCGATGGTTTTAAAAATATCACTCTCTAATTTGGCCTCGATTGTGTCTTCAATGTCGGCAATAGTGATCATCTTATCAGGCCTAGTCGCAGCAAAGAGAGCTAATTTCTCAAGCTCATAAATCACTTGATCATAGTCCTGGCCAATCTTTTGTAAAATAAGTCTGGCGGTTTGAGGTAAGATTTTTGCGCCTAATTTTTCTGTTCGCTCCATAATGTCTTTAATAGCTGCTTGTCCGGTCAATGACTTAACCTCAATTGATCTAACTTTTTTTGATTTCTTTAAGTAACCAAACAATTTGTTTTTGGTCACTTTGGGTAAAGGCTCTAACTCTACAAAAACTACCGAGGTTGTCTCGGGAATATTGCCTTTTTTTACAAGCTCTAAGAGCTTAGCGTTTTCTGCCGCTAGTAAGTTTGAGATTGCATATCTGATTATGACCAACTGCTTGGTAGCAAATAAAGACGGTGTTCCTACTAGGTTTTTAATCTCATCAGCTCTAGAATCCTTATCAAAAGACTTGCGATTGACTTGACCTTTATTGTCGGTTTTATTATTAAAAGAATCAACTATTTGCTCTAGCTTTTCGTTAACAAGACGATGTGATTGTCCGGTCAAAAGAATAATCATTTGAGTAGATTATCATGTTGCTAATTTATGTAGAACCAAAAAAGCCCAGCCTATTTCAGACCGGGCATTATTTGGCTTTTTACTTACTACAGCAAGAGTTCAATTTGATCTCTAATTGCCTGTGAAATTAAGTTTAGATCACCTACGAACCATAGTTCTAACACACTAGCCTTTTTATCCGTTAAGTATTGTGAAGAGCTTGGTGGAACAGAATTTGTATCTATCATGACCAGAGCAGCATTCTTGAGAGTCGCGGCAACAAAGGCTGCGTCCAGCAAAGCGTAATGTGCTACACCATGGCGGATTGCAAAGTCAGTTTGACCGGTTTGTTTTGGAATAGGTACTGGACGTCCCATTGCAGCAACTATTGCGCTAGGAGTTGGATAGAAGGTTCTGTTAATGTCATTCGCTGTCTCAAATCGGTCTGCACCAGCAAAGCGGGTAACAGTTACAGGGAACAATGCCTCTAAGATGGCGTCAACACCTGGGTGTACTGCTGCCGGACCACCACTTATGATTACATTTTTGATCTGACCTGAGTTTGTAGCAAATTGGGTCAAGAAGGTAATTATTGTGTCGTGGATTTGTGGGGTATTTGGCTGAGTACAATCAGTTGAGAGCTCGTCCGTTCTACAGGTAAGCAGTTGAGGTTCAAAAGTATTACCGTTTTCAGAAGAACCAGCAGCAGCCACAGGAGCGTAAGACATAGTGTCTACACCTAGAATCTCATCAGTAAGAGAAATTGTGTCAATGTTTGGATCTAATTGCATTAAGCGGACACTCGATAAGAATGCTGTGTTAGCACGTCGGATACCACCAATTCTTTCTAGATCAGTGAATCCTTGGTTACGTAGTTCATCAAAGACGCTCTCATTAACAGCCGCAGTCTGACCATAACCTAATCCAGGGAACTGACTATAGTCAGGATTTGGACCCAGTTTTTCTTTAGCCAACCTTTGTATCTCAGTTAACATTGCAGGATCTAATTGACCTGTTTCCGTAGCCAATAGTGCGTAGTTTAGCTTTCTACATAGAGGAACTGCCGTAAATACGTCGAAGAATAAATCGTCACGGCCAAAGCAGAATCCGTCAACTGGAGGTGTTTCTTTAGAACAATCTACTGTTTGTTCTGTCACCTCGTTACCTTCACAGTCAAAGATTTTAGCCTTAGGATCTACATTAGCGTCGTCCTCATCGTTTTGTGGATTTGGATCCTCTTGATCAGAGTAGGTCTTAGTCGCAATGTTCGTCAGAGTTTGACTACTGGTGCCCTCGTCGATATTAACGACGATATTTAGAGTTGCAGTAGCTCCGTTAATTAGGTCACCAACATTCCAGGTAAATGGATTGGCTGGTAGATCGTCAGAACCTTGGGTTCCGTTATCGTCTGACACATAAGTAACGCCGGCAGGTAGAGTATCTTGGACCACTATGCCAGTAGCATCGTCTGGTCCGTGGTTGGTAACCGTAATAGTAAATGTAACGTCATCGCCGACAAATGGCTCTGCATCTGATACGTCTTTGGCTACACCGATGTCAGCCATTGGTACATAGAAGTCATCTCCACAAGTCTCATTTTGTGAGTTGCCATCTTCTTGGTCAGAACCAGTGATAGAACAGGTGTTTTGGAGAGTGTTAGAACCTTGGCCAGCGTCTACAGTTCCCTTAATTTCTAAAGTGGCAGTTGCTTGGTTAGCAAGTGTTCCTACGGTCCAAACACCAGTACCGTTGTCATAAGAACCTTGAGATGGATTGTCACTTGTGTAAGTGATTCCAGCAGGCATTACGTCAGTTACTTCTACATTAGTAGCTTGGTCAGGACCATTGTTCTTAACGGTTACAGTGAAGGTTGCTTCCTGGCCTACTTCGTAAGTGTCAGCACCAGCTGTTTTAGATACCTCTAGGTCAGCCAAAGTAGGAGTTAATGAAGCAGCATCAACATTATTGTCTAGGTTAGGATCTGACTGATCACCAGGTACAACAGTAGCAGCGTTTTCTATTTTTACGCCCCCAGTTCCCTGATCAATAGAGACAGTAATTATCAAAGTTGCATTGGCACCGTTAGCAAGATTACCAACTGTCCAAGTTAAGTCTGGAAGATTAGTAGGAGTGTCTACTGAACCCTGAGTTCCGCCATCATCTGATACGTATGTTACTCCAGAAGGCAACGTATCTGTTAAGGTCACATTTGTCGCAGGTGATGGACCATTGTTAGCAACAGTAATTGTATAGGTGACTGTGTTATCTCCTACGTTTGGAGTCTCGTTAGAAACAACTTTTAGATCGGCCAAGTCAGCACCCTGTACAGAAATAAGCTCGTTGTCCGTATTATTATCCGTATTTGACTCAGACTGATCACCAGATACTACGGCAACATTATCGATACTTGGGCCATTTGGACCAGTTGAAGAACCAATATCAACGCTTGCCACAACATCAATATCAACTGAAGCACCGTTGGCTAAATTACCGATTGTCCAGGTCAGGTTAGGATCACCAAAGCTGGTGGCACCAGCACCAGTGTCAGAAACATAGGTAAGTCCTGCAGGAATTGCATCAGTGACTACAACACCAGTTGCATCGTCGGGCCCATTGTTAGTTACCTCTAAATTATAAGTAATTTGCTGTTGCTCTGCTGGAGTTGAATCGTCAACAGTTTTGACTATTTGCAAGTCGGACGATGGTACAACAGAAACTCTAGTAGGGTCGTCGTTGTCGGTAATTCCATCATTACAGTTATAAGGCGTTAGAGAACCTATGTCAGGACAGTCCGCTGTATCAAAGTCATTAGGATCTGCTGGGTCATCTGATAGTTGCATTAATGGCAACTGGGTGGTCATACCATAACCTTGGTTATCGTAATCTCCTTCACCGTTTAAGATGACCTTATAACGCAATATTATCGTGTCATACGCAGGAGATGTAGAACCAGCTGCAAACAAGAAATCATTAGTAAACGTAATGGTGTCTGTACCGGCATCAAAATCAGCCTGACAGTCAGTAGAACTACAAATTAAACCGGCTTCCGAGTCTGCAGCGTTTGTGAAGTTTTGGGTTACTCCATTAATCTCTGCCTGGATACCTTTACCTGTATCATAACCATCGGGATCAAAAACCGCACCAGCTGATATTAAGCCAAGGTCGTCTAGCGAATCTTTATATACAAAACTTGAGAGGTTATTTGATTCGTTAGTAATTGTGACTTCATACTCTACGGTTTCACCTGCGGCAGCCTGACTTACGCTTGCTGCTTTTTCTATCGTATAGCTGTTGTCGCAGAAGTAGATAGGATCAGAGCCATCACCATCAAAGAAATCTTTTTGGAATGGATCTTCATCTGTTTCCGAGGTACTTGATTGGAACAAGCTCAAACCCTGACAGGTACACAATAGATTAGTGCCCTCATCATCTACAAATGCGGTTAGCGGTACTTGAATATCTAAGAATGTTTCGTCAATATCACCTATAACTCCGTTTTCTGGAGTAGGTACTACTCTTGCCAAACCAGTTGTCAAAGGTGAATACAATGTAGCTACTTCCGGTTCACCGACTGGGCTGTTATCACCACTTGTTTCATAAAAAATTCGGATAGCCTCACTTTTTTCTATATGTGAGTCAAGTTTTTTACCATCACCATCTATTTTTATATAAAAATCAACATTATCATCACCATCTATGTCCAACATGTGCCACCATTTTCGGTTATCAAGGCCATTTGAGTCGTTATTTGATAACGGAGTACCAACTAAGCGAAGTCTAAAGTATGCATAAGCATCTTCGATATTTTCGCAGACCTCATCTCCGTCGTGATCATCGTCCCCATCATGATCATCGTCCCCGTTGTGATCCTCATCACCATCATGATCATCGTCCCCGTTGTGATCATCGCCGTTAGCGGCATCAAAATAGACCGCTACCGAGTAAGTTTGGGTTGGTGTAACACCAGGTGCCTCGTTTCCAGGGTTGTAGTGAGGTGCCGGACCCTGACAGTCAGCCATGGATCCAATATCGGTACTTTGTGATGGAGATGTACCACCGTTAGACGGATCAACACAGCCGCCACGCGCCTCTTCATCTGAGATTGGAACACCTTGTCTACTAACCGGTATCCACTCATCATCGGCAGGCCAAACATTTGGAGCGGCCTGAGATCTGAAATCAATAAATTGAGTAAAGACAACTACCCCTATAACAATTGATGCAAGGACAACTGCAGCCAATCCAATTTTAAGACCGGCGCCCATTTTGGATTTCTTTACCATAGGACTTTTGTCCTGGGATGAGTTGCTGTTGGAATGCATTTTGGGGAAGTTATTTGTTAGATCCGTAGCAGAAATGGCAAAACACCATTCTTACTTACCTAACAAACCAGTATACATGCTAAAAACGGCTTTGTCAAGCCATTTATGCACTCTCTTGCTTGTTTAAGTGATCACTTAAACATATTAAAGATAAATTATCTCTTTTTTTGGCAGGCCGGACAGTAGTGTGTTCCCCTTTGCGCCACCACAATCCTCTTTACTTTTCCTGAACACTTTATGCCTTCACGTGTTTTTTGACATGGCTCGCCCTTTTTTCCATAAACGCGCAAGTAGTCAGCGTGTTCTCCCCGCTGGCCTTTTATATTTATAAACTCCCCCACAGTCGACCCTCTATGCTTAACTCCGGCAGCTAAGTTGGCCCGCACCATCTTATATAAGACTCCCAGCTCTTCATCGCTCAATTTCTCAACCCGAGTCTCAGGGTGGACCCCAGCATCAAATAAACTCTCATCTACATATATGTTACCAATGCCTGCTACACACTTTTGATTGAGTAATACAGGCTTGACCATACCTTTAAATCGTCTAACACAGGCTATAAAGTCCTTTTTTTTGAAGTTTTTATCTAAAGGCTCTGGCCCTAACGAGGCTAACTCAGGCATTTGGGCAACATCGACAGTTTTCATTAACCATAGCCGACCAAATTTTCGTATATCACTAAAATGTAGGATCTCGTCTTTATCTAGTTTAAACGCTACTCGAGAGAATCGATCACTCGGTAATATGAACCAACGCTTGGCTGACTCGGATTCCGACAGCGGCGCTAACCTAAAATGTCCCGTCATCCTAAAGTGTGAGACCAAACTTAATCCCCCGCTAAGATCCATGATGATAAACTTGCCGCGCCGCGTCACCTTCTTAAAACGCTTGCCTACGATCATTTTTTTAAACGAGGCAGCACTGGGCTCAGCAATTGATTTGTTCCATCCAACCCAAACCTCCTTAATAGGACAACCTATAATATTTCTTCTCAAATCGCGGGCATGTGTCTCAACTTCGGGTAACTCTGGCATACAGCTACCTTAGCAAAAGTTATGCCAAAACATACACTGATCCCTGCCGCAACACCTTAAATGGAGCGGTGTTTATATCGCTAAAATCTCTAGCCTGGTCCTCCTTAGCTACCAATAGTTGCAAAGGCTTTTTTACGATCATTAATTTTCAGCTTCTAGCTCACCCCAATTGTCACCCACTTTAATATCAACCACGATTGGAACCGCAAGCTTAACAACATGTTCCATAATTTCCTTAGTTTTTTGGCTTATCTCTGCCACTTTTTTAGTAGGAACCTCAAGAATCAGCTCGTCATGAACCTGCAAGATCATCATGCTTTTTGTCTCAGGGATCTCAGCCATAATATCGATCATAGCTTTCTTTACCAAGTCAGCGTTAGTTCCCTGAAAAGGATGATTGACGGCGGCCCGCTCAGCCCTCGCTCGAATTTGCCAATTACTACTGCCAAGATCCGGTAAATAACGACGCCGGCCAAATAAAGTCTCAACATATCCATCCAGCTTGGCCTGCTCAACTACTTTTTTCAAGTAGTCCTTTAGCTTTTTATAAGAGGCAAAATAGTTTTCTATAAACCGTGCCGCCTTATCACGACTCATACCGGTGCGCTGCGACAAACCAAAAGCACTTAACCCGTAAATCACGCCGAAGTTCATGACCTTTGAGGCATTACGCTCCGCCTTAGTCACTTTGTCTATTTTTTTGCCTAATACGCGGGCCGCCGTCGCGCCGTGGATATCCTTCCCCGCCTTAAAAGCCGCTATCAGATTAGGATCCTTAGAAAAATGAGCGGCGATGCGTAATTCTATCTGAGAATAGTCTAGCGAGACCAGCTTATGACCCTTTTTAGCGACAAAAGCCTTACGTATTTGGTTACCAATCTCTGTTCTAACTGGAATATTCTGCAAGTTTGGATCCGAAGAAGACAAGCGACCGGTAGCAGTAATGGTTTGGTTATAACTGGTATGAACCCGCCCTGTGCTCGGCTGTATCAGCTCAGGCAAAGCATCTAAATAGGTAGAGATTAGTTTAGTCAACTCACGGTACTCACGGATCTTATCGATGATCGGATGGGTACCCTTTAATTTTTCCAACTCACTAGCAGCCGTTGAGTAACCGGTCTTGGTTCTCTGAATACCCGCAGTCGGCAACTCTAGTTTTTCAAACAAGACCTCCTGTAATTGAGCTGGTGAGCTTATATTAAAATCACTGGCACCCAACTTATGAATCTCAGTTCGTAGTTTTTTTACTTTGGCCTGATATTTTTTAGATAATTTATTCAATAACTCCGCCTCGACCTGTACTCCATTAAACTCCATGGCGCAAAGTACCGGAACCAACGGCAACTCCAGATCCTGCCAGACTTTCTCGGCTTTTGGAATCTCTTTTAACTTTTTTAGTAATGGCCTTTTGGCCCGCCAGGTAAAGTCGGCATCCTCAGCCGCATAGAAAGTCGCTTTTTTAATATTCACCTGCGAAAACGAGCATTGATTGCGTCCTGTTCCTATACAATCCTCTATTGGCATCATTTCGTAGCCGAATAAATTAAAGGCAACAGCGTCTAAAGAATTTTGTCGACGGCCTGGATCTAATAAATAACTAACGATCATCGAGTCAAATACCAGTGGACCTAGATCAATGTCATAGTTTTTTAAGACAACTGCATCGTACTTAATATTATGTCCGATCTTGCCGACCTTAGGATTCTCCAAAAGAGGTTTAAGCATTTCCAAAGCCTTAGAGCGTTTGCACTGTTTACCAAGACCCGCCTCATGCCCAACCGGGACGTAGAACGCCTCACCATCCTTAATAGAGAATGACAATCCGACCAACTCACAACCCATTGGACCTAACGAAGTAGTTTCTGTATCAACTGCTATCTCTTTAGCCTTAGATAGCTTTGTTACTAATTTCTTGAGCTTATCCTCGTTGTCTATTAACTGATAGTTGGCTGTTTTATCTTTAGGTGCCTTAGACTCACTTGTAGAATCTTTTTCGGAACTCTTTTTTTCTCTTGCAAAAACAACATCGGGAGTTTTTTCTTCTAACGCATTTGATTTTGGTAGTCGATTGACCAAACTTTTAAATTGCAACTTGGCAAAAAGTTTTACTACCTTATCTCGATCATAGTTAACGAGTGAGGCGGCATTTAAATCAAACTTTATAGGAACATGCCGATCAATAGTTACCAGTTCTCGCGACAAGCGCGCTTGTTTTTCTTGATCACGTAATTTTTCAAATAACTTGCCAGCCACTTTTACCTTTTTGTGTTCAAACTTATCTCCCTTTAATTCTACAGTCTCATTTAACCGCTCATATAGAGCATCCAATGAGCCAAAGGCCTTGATTAAGTTGATAGCGGTCTTTTCTCCCACACCCGTAACACCCGGAATATTATCTGACGGATCCCCACGTAAGGCTTTATAGTCTAAAAGCTGTTCCGGTTTAAGGCCATACCTCTCCTCAACGCCTTTAATATCATAAATTACAGTATCGCTAATACCTTTTCGCGTGGCAAAAACTTTTACCTTTTTGTCTACTAACTGCAAAGCGTCTAAATCGCCTGTCACCAAGATAGTTTCTACATCTTTAAACCCCTTGGCTTGCTCGCTGATTGTTCCTAGCAAATCATCTCCCTCAAAGTTCTTTTTTTCAAAGATAGGTATATTCAAAGCAGAGATTACCTGCTTAACCAACGGTACCTGAGCATATAATTCGTCATCGGCTTTCTCGCGGGTAGCCTTGTACTCGGCATAAACCTTGTGTCTAAAGGTCGGTGCCGGGTAATCCCAGGCAACTGCCACATAATCCGGTTTAAGATCCTGCAGAGCCTTAAGCATTATTGAGGTGAACCCATAAACCGCATTAATTGGGGTTCCATCTCGCATAGTAATAGTAGGCGGCAAAGCATGATAACCGCGATGCAATAGCGAATTACCATCAAATAAGACCAGCTTTAATTTTTTAGATTTAGTTGCAGCCATAAGGCCAAGTATAGACTATTTAAGATTAGGAGCACCCAACTGAGCCGGAAACTTTATCAAGCGACCTACATCTGTCAAAGATAATTGCACTCTAATCACATCCTTTGGCAAGATCTTTTTCAGCCGATCCCCCCACTCTATTATAGTCGTTGTATTGGGCTCTCCTAAATATTCCTCTATACCGGCCGCAATTGCTTCACTGGGATCTTTGACACGATACGCATCAGCATGAACCAACCACTTTGGTCCACTCTTTATTTTTTTACTAACCGGATAAACCCTAAACAATATAAAAGTAGGACTCGTAACTTTTTGCTTAATACCTAGTCCCTCAACCAAGCCTTGTATCAACGTGGTTTTTCCGGCACCAAGTGGACCTTCTAAACTTATTACCTGACCGCCCTTGAGTTTAGAAGCAAGCCACTTGCCAAAAGCCTTGGTCTTGCGCTCATTTTTTAACTCTAGTTGAGATACGGGTAAGCCCTTAGGCACAGCTATAAAATATTAAAAACTCTGAGTAATAAAATCGCGCCACCTAAGCCAAGGAGATATATACCAAAAGGCTTGAGACTATATTTTTTTAAGAACCGCAGCATACCTTTGATAGAAAGCCACCCGATAATTAACGCCACAAGAGCTCCCACTATAAGCGGTCCCCACTCTATTGCCGAGCGTGCCAAATCATCCGACGACAATTGAATTAAACTATACAAACCCGCACCTGCCACAATCGGTCCTGACAACAAAAAAGCAAAACTGGCGGCACTCTGACGATCAATACCGGCTAACATTCCTGCTGCCAGGGTAACTCCAGAGCGCGATACGCCCGGCAATAGTGCCAAAACTTGTGTTAAACCAATCCAAATGGCGTCCTTAAAAGACGGCTGAGTTTTATCACGTTTATTGGCAGCATATTCCACAAAGAAATAGAGCGAACCAAGCGCAGCAAATAGCAAGCCCAGCGAGGTCAATCCTCTAAAGCGTTCTTCCACAAGCGATTGCAAAAAATACCCAGAAGCGGCTGCCGGAATAGTCGCCACAACTAAAGCCGTAAAAAGCTTTTGATTAGCGGAGTTCCAAAGTTTGCCTGTTCTTACAAAACTATAAAGACCCTTAAAAACACGCTTCCATTCTTTATGTAGAGCAATAAAAACAGCCAGCAAAGTTCCTAGATGTAATATCGCATCAAAAGCTAAGCCTTGATCTGGCCAGTCAAAAACTTGTCTTATTAGTACTAGATGCCCAGAGCTAGAAACCGGGATAAATTCCGTAAAACCCTGTATTGCGCCTAATACTGTTGCAATTAAATATTCCATGTGACTACTTTAACATGGACTTGACGGATACCACTCATTTGCTAAGTTTTTTTGTCCATTACTCAATTTTTCTAATAAAGCCAATAAAGATAGAGTGATGAACGTGGTAAGAGATTTTTATTTGTAAAGATGAACAACAAAAGTGCTGTAATAAATAAACTTCTTTTAGAAGCCAAAAGTGTGGCGTTCTTTGCTTTGAATCCTGAGGACACTGACGGGATAGTTTCGGCACTGACCCTCTCTCTATATTTAAAAAATCAGGGCGTTACCGGCAAGATTTACGCCGGCGGTAAACCCAATCAAACTTTAGACTTTTTAGCTAACTATCAGGCGATAGAAGATTTTTTTGCACCAAAGTCTGAGCTTTTAATTACGGTTCCTACTACACATACCGCTATAAAGGGACTGTCTTATGAGCGTAATAAGAATGCGCTTGAGATTCATATCTCGGCCAAAAAAGGCACCCTCAACCCGGCCTCAGTTAAAGCTACCACGGCGTCCAGTCACGATATGGATGTGATTGTTACTTGCGGTGTTTCCAGTTTGCAGGAACTTGGCGGACGATTTGATCGCAACGCCGAAGTTTTTTACGAGAAACCCATCATCAATCTAAACCATCGGGCCGACGCTGAAGAGTTTGGCAAAGTTAATTTAATTGATTTGTCCATCGACTCGAGTTCAGAAATAATTTATCAACTATTGACTGAGTGGGGCCCCGAACTGGTCGACAAAGATATTGCCTCCTGTTTATTGGCAGGTATCCTGGCTAAAACAGAAAGTTTCCAAAAAAAGATGACGTCACCGGCCCAGTTTGATCTGGCAGCAACCTTGATAGAAAAAGGAGCCGACCGACTCAAGATTATTACTGAACTCTATAAGACTAAACCGATGAGTAAGCTAAAACTGTGGGGTAAAATTCTTGAAAGATTGTCTTCAAGGCAACAAGACAAGATCATTTGGTCTACTTTAAACTCCCAGGATTACAAAGAGACAGGGGCAACAGTCGCTGATGTACAAGATTTATTGAAAAATTATTTGGTTCATTCTCCAAACACTGAACTGGCTGGAATTATTAGCCATGATCAAGCTGATACTCGCGGCAGAGAGGCCGTAACTCTCTACATTGCCGCTCCCAAAAAATTAGACGCGCTAGAAGTCTCCAGCACGATCGGAAAATCACTTGGGAATAGTACTATAGCGAGCTGTCGGCTTGTAGAGCACAATTCAGAACAAGCAGAGACTAAATTTATAAATGCATGTGAATTGTTCTTGCGTCCACGCTATAATATAGAGACAAAAGATGGCCAAAACTTCCCCCAAAAAAAAGAATCCAAACAAACCAAGCCCAACCAAACCGAGCAAAGAGTCGCCCGGTAAGGTCAATCTGCGTAAAAAACTGGACGCCGGACAACGTGCGCGACCTTTATTGGTCGACGCTGTAAAAGCGGATACTGACGACACAGTCACACAAACTGCTGGCGGTATTACTATTGGTAAAACAGGACGTAAGTTTGAAGAAAGCCAGGCTAAGATCAAGGCACAATCTTTTAAAATGCCCTTTATTGATCTGTTTGGTTTTCCGGTGGAGCTGGGTGCGCTTAAGATCTTACCTCGTAAACAAGCTGTGGATGCCGAGATCGCTCCATTTTTATTGGCCGATAAGGAGATTCGCTTAGGTACCATTAATCCCAAAAACAAGAACCAAGAAAAAGTCCTTAAGAAGTTAGAAGCCGAGGGTCTAAACGCCAAGGTTTACTTTATCTCCAAGTCGAGCTTTAAACACATCATTGATTTTTACGCCAATCTTATTAAGCCCCCAGAGCGCGCTAAGACTGAGGTGGCGATTAGTACGGAAGACCTAGAAAAATTTAAGCTATCTGTACCCAGTTTACAGCAACTACAAAAGCAAACGGTCGGCGTCAACGTCACCCAGTTAATCGACCTACTGGTAGCTGCGGCTATCCAGTTAAATGCTTCAGACATCCATCTGGAGCCGACCGCCAATGACCTCAGAGTCCGCTACCGTATCGATGGCATACTTCATGATGCAGCCGAGTTACCTAAGGAGTCACAAGACCGACTACTCAGCCGAATTAAATTGCTCAGTAAGCTTAAGCTAAATGTAGCTAAAGTTGCTCAAGACGGACGTTTTACCATTAAGACTAAGGACCAGGAAATTGATGTTCGTGTGTCGATCTTACCAGCTCAATATGGCGAGGCAGTCGTTATGCGTTTGCTTGGAACTGGTTCTCTCCTGCTAAAAGTTAAAGATCTAGGACTCAGGGGTAAGGCCGCAGACGCTATAAACTCTGAGCTTAAAAAACCAAATGGTATGATCTTAACTACCGGACCTACCGGCTCTGGTAAAACAACAACCCTGTACTCATTTGTTAACGAACTCAATAATCCAGAAATAAAAATTATTACTTTGGAGGATCCTATCGAATACCGTCTGACCGGAATAGAACAAACGCAGGTCAATGATGCTGAGGGCTACTCCTTTGCTCGGGGTTTGCGCTCAATTTTACGTCAAGATCCGGATGTTGTTCTAGTTGGTGAGATTCGAGATTTAGAAACAGGCGAGACAGCCGTTTCTGCTGCACTTACCGGTCACGTAGTATTCTCCACATTGCACACTAATGATTCCGCTGGTGCCCTTCCTCGTCTGATCGATATGGGTGTGCGCCAATTTGTACTGGCACCGGCAATTAACGCGGTTATTGCTCAGCGCCTAGTCAGAAAAGTTTGCAAAGAATGCTTCAAAGAGATTAAGCCAACTAAAGATGACCTGTTGTTTATTGAAGGTGTTCTTGGTCCCGACTTATTTAAAGATGTACCCAAAGATTTTTCCTTGGTACTTCCTGAGGGATGTGAGGCCTGCCACTTTTTAGGTTATAAAGGCCGAATTGGAATATTTGAGGTGTTTCAGATAGATGACAAGATGGAACAACTTATCTTGGCAGCAGGTTCTACGGCAGAGATTAGAGCAGCTGCAATCGAGCAGGGTATGGTCCAAATGAAACAAGATGGCGTTTTAAAAGCCATTGATCACATAACGACGCTCGAAGAAGTCGAGCGAGTAGCCTAGTTATTCCACGAAGCAAAATTATTCAAAGTTTACCGGAATAACAACTTTATTGATCTCGCTTCCATCGCGAGCTGACTCTTCGTAGACCTCAATCGATCCATAACTATAGTCAGGATCCTCATATGTCACGCTAATACTAAACGGCCCAAAAAGGCCAATATCGGCCGAATTTGCTGTCGTAAAGGTCTCCGCCAAAACTCGACCGTCACCGTCTCTCACTCTTAGGCTGACCGTGTTTTCAAAAACCCGAGCCTCTCCCCGAATCACTACGGGGTTATCGATAATGCCGTTATCAAGAGGATCCGTAACACGGATGTTCTCTGCCGTCTGTGGTGTTACTGGATTTGTAGTTGAAGTTGATGTTGTGGTATCCGGCGTATCGTTTTCTAGTGTATCTAGGACCGGTAGTGCAACTTGATCACTTGGAGCTGGAGTAGCACTATCACTTACTATCGGCCTCAAGCGTGGCATGAGTAGCACGGCTACCGCTGCAATTAGTAATGCTGCTAATAACCCGATAATAAAACCTAACCAAAAATGTGAACCTGTTTTTGCCATGAGTTTATAAAGTTACAAATTTTAATTTGAACGATTCTTCTAGAGATTTTCCTTCAATGTTTTTTACTTTAGTTGTAAGCACTACTTCGATAATGTTTTCGCTACCAAAATCAGCAGTGGAATCTAAAAAATTAATTGTAAGCTGTCGTGACTCTTCTCGATAATTAAAGGTCATCTGATCTGAAATATCATCGAGATCATCTGTACTAAAAACTGAGATCGTATCCTTAGACAAGGTGTCTGGATCCATCGAAGCTGTAAAACTAATACTTATCTCTGCATCAGCAGGAACATCGCGAGCATTATCAAGCGGAGATGTTTGGAAAACCTCAGGAGTACCACTGGTATTTTGTGGCGAAATGCTCTGGTCTAGACCATTGTCAGGCAAAACTTTTGGTAAGGAGGCATCCGTAGATGATTTAGGGATGTTGTTTACCTCCATCTGTTTTTCTATTGACGTTTGCACATTCTCTAGCACATCTTTTCTCTGTAGTTCAAAAAATAATAGGGTTCCGGTTCCTAAAAAGAGACCAAGCAAGATTCCGATCGTAATACCTAAACCAAAACCATATTTTTTCTCCCCGTCATGCGCTCCGGGAGGAGGCGGGGACATTTGGCCATTCTCGATTTTTTTACCAGGCTTAACAGGCTTTGCAGACTTTGATTTAGCTTTAGCCACTGGAGGTTTTATCTAATATAGGGATTTGTCTGTAATAATTGACCCTGTACTGAAACTTCGGTTAAAGCCTCATTAGCTTTAACTTGAGAAACCCAGAGTAATAGTAGCGCTCCAATTGATAGTCCAATTATTAGACCGACAAATACATAGTAAACGATGGTGGCATAACGAATTGTTATCCAATCATCAGCCTTACTTATTGCACCAGGTGAGGCCTTCGTTGATTTAGTGGTTTTAGAAGTTTTTTTGCGACGTGAAGTCGACCCCTTACGTGTTGCCATTAGATTTCTCCTTTAATATTTTAGAAAAGTGAATGCGTATATATTACCTGCACTAATACAAATTTGCAATACGTTTTATTGCTTAGATTCAGTGATTTTTTGGCCTTCTTTGGGCTTATCGTCACGTGACTTAAAGCCACCTAGGATGTTAGGCAGTTTAAAAAGAGGATCAATTTTTTTTGAAACCAGCGGCAAGAAGATATCAAAGCGGGTTCCCTCTCCTAATTTACTATTAACCGTAATATAACCTCTCTGCTTTCTGATAATCGTCTGAGCAATTGAGAGACCCAAACCCGTACCACCAATTTCTCGTGAACGTGATTTATCTACCCGATAAAACCTCTCAAAAATTTTAGCTTGATCGAGTTTAGAAATTCCGGGGCCGTTGTCTTCGACACTTAACTTGGCATAATCTACTCCGGGGGTTTTAGAAAGATTTAGGCTTATGTTTGTTCCTTCTGTTGTATATTTTAGGGCGTTATCAATTAAAATTGTGAGGACTTGTTTAATACGATCCTCATCCATAAAGGCTACTAGCTGCTCAGTATTTTTTAGCTCTAAGGTGTGCTTTTTCTTTTTGACCAAAGAGCGTGTTTGTTTAACAAAATCTTTAGCCACTCGATCCAACTCTACAAGCTTGTTTTTAAAACGCATAGAATGACTGTCTGAGTTAGACAATTCAAACAAGTCACTAATAATTTTACTCATGCGTGTTGTCGTCTCACCAATAGTTTTAAGTTTGCCCCGTAGTTGCTCAACAGTGGGGTTAGGATTTTGCAGGGTTACATCAATATTGCTCTGCATAATAGCCAATGGAGTGCGAAGTTCGTGCGATGCATCCTGAATAAACTGGCGTTGCTTGGCTACGCTCTGCTCGATCGGACGTAAAATTTTTGAGGATAAAAAGAGTCCCAATGCTGCCACCAAAATAAGTGCACCTGGAACGGTTACTAATAATCCGAGCAGCAAACGATTAAAGGCATTATCGGTACTCTTTAAACTAAGCCCGACTTGCAAAATGCCTGCAACGTTAGAGTCTCCTTTAATTGGCAAGGTCAAAACGCGGTATCTTTCAAAAGGTAGGCTCATGTTAATCAGTTTGGTTTCACCCGTATTAGCGGTCGAGTCTACGGTATCACTTGGTGGTAATTGGTTACGTGAGGCGCGCCAGATAACGTTGCCCTCTTTATCAAACATCTGAATAGCCAGCGAGCGCAAACCTCTTTCTTCATCAAGATTTAAATTTTCTAACTCTGCGTATAAAAGCTCGCCCTCATTTAACTCAATCAAATCCGCTAAACGATTACCCTCCGTCACCAAACTGTTGTTTAAATTTCCATATAACTCAAAATGGACCAAAACAATCAAAGCACTAGAAAATAGCGTTAAAGCTACAGCTAAAACGCCAACAAAGGCCAGAACCAGTTTAAATCTCGCTGAAGCAAAAAGTCTAAGTCTAAAAAATGGTGAAAAAACCTCGCGAATCATGGTGTATTTACCCTAACACTGCCACGCCAGGGGTCCAGAACCAGCCCAAAAAAGTCTATTTGGCAGAGATCTTGTAGCCGACTCCGTGTACAGTATGAATTAATTTTTGTTTAAAACCGCGGTCTATTTTAGCTCTTAAGGTCTTAATGTGGGATCTAATAACGTCTGACCATAGCTCTGCGTTACGATCCCAGACATGTTCCTCAATTTCCGCACGAGTTAAAACTTTTTCTGCATTGCGCATCATAAATTCTAAGAGTTGAAAGTCCTTTTTAACTAGCTCAATATTTTTTTCTTCTCTTTTTACCTCATGCGTGGCGGGATCCAGGGTTAAATCGCCTACTTTTAGAATCGGTTTTTTCTCTTTTGAGGTGCGACGCATTAAAGCGCGAATCCTGGCTGATAGTTCATCAAAGGCAAAAGGTTTTGGCAGATAGTCATCTGCACCAGCATCTAAACCTGTAGTTTTATCGTCGACTGTACCCTTAGCCGTCAAAATAATAATTGGAGTACTCATACCGCTATCTCGCAGGCTTTTAGTAATCGAAATTCCGTCTTTGACGGGCAACATAATGTCCATAACGATTACGTCGTATTTGTTCTCTCTAGCTAAGCGCTCTCCAGTTTCGCCATCATGAGCTAGATCAACTGCATATTTTTGATATTCCAGACCCTCTTTTAAGGGTTTCGCCAACTCTTTTTCGTCTTCTACTATTAATAATCTCATGTTTTGCGCGTTATGATTAACACTAAGACGCTATCCTAGCGCACTGGAAGGAAATGTGAAATTTATGCGTAGATTTTGTGTAATTTGGAACTAGGCGTCTTTGCAGTCGCAGTTTCCATCACAGTCGCCCTTGCACTCTCGCTCACCTGATTGGGCTGGCTGCTCAGCAGCTTGATCTTGATTTGCTTTACAGGCGCAGTTCTCGCCGCAGCCTTCGAAATTGTTTGTCATTATTTTGATGGTTTATATTTAGATAAAGTCTTGTGCTATCTGGGATGTTCTACCATCCATATCTACATCAATTGCCCGTAAAAGAAAAGCTTCGTCGTTATCGTAGAGTCCTCTAACTAAGAGCGCCGGAGGATTTGATTGATTAACATTGAGGGCCTCGTCCGCAATTTTACTAGCCTCGTTTTTATCATCATTAAAGTAAAGCACGAGAGCTTGCAGTCCCAACGGATCAGCGCCCCCCGGATATTCGTCCAAATAATCCTCTACGACTTGCTGGGCTTCACGATAATTCTCAGCCATAAAATAAAGCCAGAACAGTTCATTAAAGATTTTTTGATTATTAATCTCCTCGATTTCTAGAGCTTCTTCCAGAGTGGCAACTGCGGCCGTTTGTAGGCCGGCCTCCTGCTGCGTGCGAGATAACTTAAGACGACTAGTCTCAGTATCATAATCAAGATCGATCGCTTGTCGCATTTTGTCTATGGCTGGTAACGGCTCGCCTTTTTCTAAAAGGATTAATCCTTCAGTGTAACGAGTAAAACCATAAGTTGGGTCCAACTCAACTGCTCTTTGAATAGAACTACTCGCCTTGGTCAATTGTTTTGTTTGCAGCTCTGCACTCGCAAGATAAACCCAAGCGTCTCGGTAGGTTTCATCAAACTCCAGAGCTGCTAAAAACTTAACGATCGCAGCATAGTAATCCTCATACTCTAATAAAACAGTCCCAACTAAAACTTGCTCATAAGCATCGTTGCCAATTCGAGATTCGATTTGGCGCGCCACCTCAATCAGATCGGTGTATTTTTGGATTGCGCGCTCTGAGCTGGAGGCTGCGACTAACGCCTCAAGAGTTTCTCTGGCCTGTTTTGGATTATCATGAATATCAAAAGCAGCGCGCAAAAAAGTGGCTTGCTCGTCCTGGGAATCTCCCGAC
>CAYSXT010000005.1:0-6496 GCA_964435075.1 uncultured Candidatus Saccharibacteria bacterium | reverse complement strand
GAATCTCCCGACTGTGCAGAGATAGAGTCGGTGGCGCGCCCCAACAAATTGATTGCTTTTTCTACATCCCTTTTGGCGAGGGCCACCAGTGCTCCAACATAAAGAGTGTCTGCGCTTTGGGGATCGAGTTCTTGCAAAGTGGTTAGAATACGTTCAGCCCCTGCTAAATCATTGGTCTCTAAATATGACAGGGCCAAAGCTTTTTTAAACTTAATGCTCTCGGGTACTAACTCAGTACTGATAGTCAAATATTCCTGCGCCTTTGAGTGTTGGCCTTTATTAGAAAAAATATTAGCCGCATTAAAGGCAGCTTGAGCGGCTGGCTCGCTAGCAACACCTTTTAATAACAGGGCCTGGTCATAACTATCAAGGGCAGCCGTATAATTTAATTGCTCCTCTGAGATTTGTCCTTGTGATAACAATTGGTCCGCTTTATCCTCACCATAAATCACAAAGCGATAACCAAAATAAAAGGCGGCTCCCGCTAGCGCCACTAAAACTATAATCCAAACCCAGCGCCAGGAGTTTTTCTTTTTCTTGAGATTTTGGGTAACCGAGCTCTGAATATGCTCGTCCTTTATACGTGCTGATAGTTCTATCACGGCCGCTTATTTAATTATCTTAGATAGTTCAGCCGAGATTTTCTGCAGGCCGCCAATTTTGGCTACCAGATCTTTTTCTCTGCCTTTTTCTTTTTCGATAACGTCGGGTGGAGCTTTTGCTATAAACTTTTTATTTTTTAAGCGTCCAGCCAGACTTTTAAGTACTTTCTCAGTTGTGGCTAACTCTTTATTAGTTTTCTCCAGCTCTTTTTTAACATCAATGTGCTCAGCAACAGCAGCTTTTATTGATTTTTTGGCTACTGTACGAGTAAGAACCTGACCAGCCGCAAGTTTATCTACAAGCTTAGTACGAGAAAGTTTTTCTATGATGTTTTTTTGCTCAGCAAAAGCCTGCCCGCCTAGACTCACCTCAAAAAATACACTCGGAGAAATTCTAAAATCGGCCCGAATATTTCTGATACCAACGATAAGCTCTTTGAGTTGTTCAAACGCATCGGCAGACTTTTTGTTAGCTAAAGCTTTATTTACGACTGGCCACTCACCTACGATTAAGTCCGGATAGCCCTCTTGCTTTAACTCTTGCCAAATAGCCTCAGTGACAAAGGGCATAAAAGGATGTAGTAGCTTTAGAACCTCTTCCAAAATCAAAAGCAGCAAATCATTCTTGGCTTCTGATGGTTTAATTTTTGCTATCTCCACGTACCAATCAGCAAATTCGTCCCACAAAAAATGAAAAGTAGCTTGTCCAGCCTCGGAATAGTCATGTTCCTCCATCGACTTAGTGACTTTTTGAATCAGCTCATTTAATTTATGCAAAATCCACTGGTCCTCTAACTCTAAGTCAGCAAGATTTATCTCTTTGAGATGCGAGCAGCCTTTTTTACACCCAGTTGTTGTCATAACAAACCGGGCTACATTCCAAATCTTATTGGCAAAGTTGCGGTAATTGGCAATTTTTTCTTCATATAAGCGGTTATCCTGACCGGCAGATACTCCCAAGACTACAGACATGCGAACAGCATCCATGCCATATTTGTCGGCCATCTCCAGCGGATCGATCACGTTACCCCA
This sequence comes from uncultured Candidatus Saccharibacteria bacterium, assembly GCA_964435075.1. Classification (GTDB taxonomy): domain Bacteria; phylum Patescibacteriota; class JAUYIX01; order JAUYIX01; family JAUYIX01; genus CAYSXT01. Next base: position 4,862 of record CAYSXT010000005.1, on the reverse strand, counting down.
AGACTTGGACATTTTTTTGCCTTTGGCGTCGAGGATCAGACCGTTGAAATAAACTTTTCTAAAGGGAACCTCTTTTTGCAAGAATAGCGACATCATCATCATGCGTGAGACCCATAGCGCGTAAATATCGCGACCGGTTTGCATTATGCTGGTAGGATGCCAAAAATCTAAATCAGCCGTTTTGTCAGGCCAACCTAGCGTGGCAAAAGTCCAAAGACCAGATGAGAACCAGGTATCTAAAGTGTCGGGATCCTGTTTGAGCTTTGTGCTTTTACATTTAGTACATTCTTTTACCGGATCAGCTGAGACAATCTCTGTGGCGCAGTCTTCACAAGTCCAAACAGGAATGCGATGTCCCCACCAAAGTTGACGCGAGATGTTCCAGTCATGAAGATTCTCTAGCCACTGCAACATTATTTTTTCAAAACGCTTGGGTATAAATTCTATGTCGCCATCTTTTACCGCTTTAATCGCTTTTTTAGCCAGGGGCTCAACTTTTACAAACCACTGATCAGAGATAAGAGGCTCGACTGTGGTATCGCAGCGATCACAAAGCGGAACCTTATGCCTGTTTGGTTCTACTCTTTCTAAAAAGCCAAGCTGTTGTAATCTCTCAACCACTGCATCTCGTGCTTTTGTCGTCTCCATGCCAGCAAAATCATGAGCGTGCTTAGTCATACGGGCTTGCTCGTCGATAACGCTGATTGTCTCAAGCTTATGTCGCTCGCCTATCTCATAGTCTGCCATGTCGTGCGCAGGAGTAATCTTAAGGGCACCGGTTCCAAATTTTTTGTCGACATGTTTGTCAGCTATGACTGGAATCTCACGCTCAGTCAACGGCAGTAAAACAGTTTTACCAATAAGTTTTTTGTAGCGAGAGTCCGTCGGATTTACCGCAACTGCAGTATCACCCAGCATTGTCTCAGGACGCGTGGTCGCAATCGTAACGGAGTCACTAAGCGTCCATTTGCCATCTTTGATAATCGGATATTTTATGTACCAGAGAGAGCCTTCCTCCTCCTGATACTTAACTTCGATATCAGAAATTCCGGACGAGCAGCGCGGACACCAAGAAATTATACGATTACCTCTATATATAAGACCCTCTTTGTGCATGCGGATAAATGCCTCATTAACCGCTCGCGTCATTTGCTCGTCCATTGTGTAACGCTCGCGCGACCAATCACAGCTAACGCCGATTCTACGGATGCGCTGGCGGATACTGGTCTTATTTTCTTCGATAAACTCTTTGACTCTTTTAATAAATTCTTCGCGGCCTAGATCGTAACGAGTTTTACCCTCTTCTTCGGCCAGTTTTTTCTCAACTAATGTCTGGGTAGCAATGGCAGCGTGATCTGTTCCTGGCAAAAATAAAGTTGCCTTACCACGCATGCGCTCAAACCGGATTATGATGTCCTCAATCGTATTGGGGAAAACATGCCCCAAATGTAACTTGCCGGTGGCGTTAGGAGGAGGCATAGCAATTGAGAAAGGCTCTTTTTTAGGATTAATTACCCCCTTAAAGTAATCAGCTGACTCCCACATTTTATAAATGCGACCCTCGTGATCTGCGGGGATATAGGCCTTGGCAATCTCTTGGTCTGCCTTATTGGTCTGTTTTTTCTTTTTTTTAGGGCCTGTAGACATAACTTAAATCTTACGCAAATCAGCAGTTTGCGCAATGCTTTAACTAAGTTTTTAGTTAATTATTTCTTTTTGCGCCTGCGGGAGAGATAATATCCGGCTCCAACGAGCATACTGGCTGCTCCAGAACCACCTAATGCGATCAAACTTGGATCCACACCAACTTGGGGGACGACCACTGGTTGGGTGGGAGCAGAGGTTGTTTGTGGTGTTGTTGGAGCAGCCACGACCACCGGTCCAGCCGGAACAGAAACCGTGACAGAAGCCGTAGCCTTGAGAGGCTCTTTGCTTTGAGAGTGTGTTGCAGTCACTACATTATCTATTTGCTCGTTGTCTTTGGCGTCATCAGAGACTACAACGGTGTAAACAATCGTACTCGACTCAGTCGGAGCCAGAGTAAAACTATTCACATCTAAATAGCCATTTCCAAATGCTCCGCCTGTTGCAGTAGAGTCATCAATAGATCCTGTTGGCTTTGCCAAGACTGGAACTGAAAATTGTTCTAACAAAACTGGAATATCTTCAACCACTTTAATACCAGTAGCAGCAGCTTGGCCGACATTACCAATAGTGACCGTGTACTCTAGTAAATCTCCCTGCTCGACCGGAGAACCATTTACGTCTCTGACGTTTTTAACCAGAGTTAACTCAGGCTGCAGGATCACTCCGCCGGTTTCTACTGAAACGACTACCTGATCCTGGGCTTGAGCTGGTGAAGGACAGTTACTACAATCAGCCACGACTACGTTGTCAATCTGCTCATTGTTGTTTGCAGTATCCGAAACCACAACAGTGTATTGAATTGTCTCATTACCGCCTGCCGGTATATCAAAAGTGTTTATATCAAGAAATCCATTTCCAGATAAACCACCGGTTGCAGTTGAGCTGTCTGTTGCAGTAGCCGGTTTAGTAGGAACCGGAACGGAAAAACTCTCTAGCTTATTTGGAATATTCTCTGTGACTTGAACACCGCTAGCGTCGCCTGCTCCAGTATTGCCAACAGTGACTGTGTACTCAAGAGTATCTCCTCGCTCTACAGGTGAGCCGTTAAGATCGTCTACTGATTTGGATAAGGTTAGGTTTGGATCTAACTGAGGTCCACCAACTGTAATAGTTACAGTACTAGACGCTGGAGGTGGTTCTGGATTTATCGTCGCCGTATTAGTAAAGACGGTTCCTACCGGAATAATACTGTTAAGAGTCATTGTATAAGTAAACGTCTCATTAACAGGAACAGGAAAAGTATCACCCGGCCAATCAATTTGAGCGCCGGAGTCTACGCCTCCATTAGAAATATTAGAGACCGTTACATAATTTTCGTCGTAATCATCTACAAGACTGCCATAAGAAAATGCAATGCTTGCTGTAGATTTAAAGTTAATTGATACATTCACCGACTCGCCGGGCATCAACGTTACATTATCAGAACCATTAATAAGCTTTTCAATAGTTACTTGTCCTCCGGGAGGCCCTCCAGTCCCTACTGCAGTAAATAATGTGTCTCTATATATATAGGTCAATATCGCACCAGTCCCCACAACAACTACTACTAAAATAGTTATTAGGGCCATTTTTGTTTGGGAAGTCATGGCAAAAATTATGCCACATTTGGGTTGTCTATTCTAGTTTAGCTAACTAAGTCTAGATTGGGATCGGCCTGCAATTTGATTAAGTCGCTCTTTTTGCCCTCTTTAAGTTTTTGTAAGCCAACCGCTGCGATCATCACGGCATTATCAGTACAAAACTTAAATGAGGGGATTCTGAGGTTGATGTTTTTCTTTTTTGCGAGCGTGCGACCCTTTTGTCTGAGTCGGCGATTGGCTGCGACACCCCCCACGATCCAAAGTTGTTTGGCGTTGTACTCATTAATAGCACGCTCGGCCTTACCGATCAGTGTATCGACCACTGCCTCCTGAAAACTGGCCGCTAAGTTGGCCTTATTTTTTTTGACTGCAGCTGTTCCCATCTCTGCCACCTGTTGCACCACCGCCGTTTTTAAACCTGAGAAAGAAAAATCATAATTCTTGGCAGCTAACATGGGCCGAGGGAATTCTATGTACGAGGCATCCCCTTTCTCGGCTTGCTCCCCGATCGCAGGGCCACCTGGGTAAGGCAGGCCAAGTAGGCGCGCTACTTTATCAAAAGCCTCGCCGGCTGCATCGTCGCGGGTTCTCCCTAATAATTTATAACTGCCAATCTTATTAAACAATAAGAGCTCTGTGTGACCGCCCGACACGGTCAAGACGATTAAAGGTAAATCTTTTTTTGTAAAAGATAATTTTTTGGTTTTGCCAGTCACCGGTTGCTCTAATAAGTTAGAGAGAACATGACCCTCAATGTGATTGACGCCGATGAGCGGAACATCCCAGCCAAAAGCCAGCGCCTTGGCAGATTCGAGACCTACCAATAGAGAGGTGATGAGTCCTGGACCAAACGTGACGGCCACTCCATCAATTTGGCTGGGCTTGAGTTTGGATTTTCGCAGACACTCGTCTATCACGGGCATTATTTTCTCGGTATGGGCTCGCGCGGCTACTTCTGGAACCACTCCATGTGTAACTTTATGGAGGTCTATTTGGGAGGCCACTACCGAGGCTTTAATCTCTAATTTATCGGTTAAAATGGCTGCTGCTGTCTCATCACAGCTAGATTCGATGCCTAAGATGTTCATTTAGGGTAGATTATTATATAGAACGGATTGACGCTAGCCTGCTAAAAAAGTAGCATGTGGCAGCTTACGACTGTTTTTCAACGAGGCCCTATCGTCTAGCCTGGTCTAGGACGTCTGGTTTTCATCCAGGAAACCCGGGTTCAAATCCCGGTAGGGCTACCAGGCTTTTTTGACACCAAGTTTTGAAGGACTAAAGCTCTAAGAGCTACTTGCGGCGGCGGAAGATAAACTGATCTTTGGGATGCCACTGGTTGTCAGGCCCGGCAACGTCCCCGCTGAGCCGCGACTTACCGTCCCCAGGGCGCTCGACCTGAAAGAACCCCGGGTCGCCGTAGCGATCCTCGATAGGCTCCATACCTACAAAGAGCCATTCGTCCTTAGGTTGATCTTTGTAAGCAAGCCTTAGAGCAGGGCCTACTTCCGCGGGGACTGTATCTAGATTAACTTGAGCGGCTGCCTGGTAAAGTTCTTTAGTAGTAAGGTAACCTTGTGCTTTTAGCTTTTCTACGTACTCCGGACCCGCGGCTGAGGCTAGTTCTGGTAGGGT
>CAYSXT010000004.1:28495-34773 GCA_964435075.1 uncultured Candidatus Saccharibacteria bacterium | reverse complement strand
CAATCGCGCCACGAAAATACTATTTACGTAAAAGCAAAAACGAAACTGCCAGAACTAAGATTAAAGACACTAATCGCCCATGAGATCGAAACCCATGTTTTAAAAGCGGCAAACGCAGAGTTGCAACCAATCAGATTATTTCTTAATGGCTTTGCTGACTATATACGTACAGAAGAAGGGCTGGCCAGTTACAGCGTGAGTAAGGCACTGGACGATTATTCTAGAAGTAAAACTATTTGGGCCAGAAATGCTCTAGCAGTAAGTTGGGCTCAACAAGAATCCTTTAGATCCGTCTTTAATAAAATTGAGGAAACCTCATTAAAAAATAAGGGGGCATTTTCAGCAACCGTAAGAGTAAAAAGGGGCCTCAAGGATACAAGCCAGCCTGGCGGACTACCAAAAGACTATATTTATCTAGATGGTTTCTTGTTGATCAAAGATTATGTAAAGAAAGGTGGCTCGATTAAGGACCTCTATCATGGCAAGATTGGAATTGCCGATTTTGAAGTCATAAAAGGCAGCGAATGGTTAGTTCCACCTAAGTATTTACCAGACTTCCTTAATTAATTACCGACTGAAAAAAAGCTTTGTTAAAGAAGAATAAAACTTCTCTAATGCTGAATCAGGAAAATTTTCAAATCCAGGCATCGAATTTGCTTCGATAAGAAAGGGTTTTTCTGTTGTAGCGTCTATCAAATAGTCGAGCGAATACACTCTTTTAGGAAATACTTGTAACGGTCTAGCTATCTCTTCACTGAATTTCAATAAAGACTTTAATTTATCGAGCCTTTCAAACTTCATAGAGGCTCCCATGTGAACATTTGTAAAAAGCTCACCCTTTTTAGCAATGCGATAGTAAGCATACTGAGGCTCATCACCAACGAAGCCAACTCGAATATCTTTCAACTCACCATTCTTAGTGGCTTTAACAAATTCTTGCTGAACCAATAATTCTTTAATACCAATCGATTTTGCGTCAGAAATCTTCACCTGCTCTCCGCCAGAGCCATACAGTCGTTTAAGAACCACATTATCCTTTGTTGGATTAATAACTTTACTGCCAGGCAATAATAGTTTTGTCGAGGGCATAAACTTAGAGAAAATTACTGCTTGATTCAGCTTATTCGTAATCAAATTTGTAAACTCCGGAGAATTAATCATCGGAATCTTCTCGTTCAAATCCTGCTTGATCGCAAAAACGTCAAAAATGGGCTGGCCAGTTTTTCTGTCATAGGATCGGGTCTTGTCATATAAATACTCAGGCTCGAGCGGATCAGTAACTTTTTCCCAGGTACCGTCGGAGGTAATGTGCCAATATTTTCTAAAGGCACCTTCAGCAAACCATTTAATGCTGGCCCGGCCTAACTCGTAACCCTTAGCTTTAAGTATTTTCTGCCAAATTTCAAAACCACGCTGGGTACCCGGTGGGAGTTGAGTAGCGGGTTTTTCCCAATCGTCACCGGTATAAATAACAACTAAGGCCTTTTTCTTGAATTGAGTCATATACGTTTATTTATCGAGTAGATGTGAGGTGAGATTATGGAAATATTTTTCTAGGACATCCTCCGGGAAATTTCGAAAGCCGGGCATTGTATTTGCCTCGATCAGATATGGACGACCACTGGCCGAATCTACTAAATAATCAAGCGAATAAATCTTTTTAGGAAAAACCTGCAAAGGCTTTGCCACTTCTTTACTTAGCTCTAGCAAACTCTTAAGACGGCTTAATTTTTCGAATTCCATCTTAGCACCCATGGAAACATTAGTAAAAAGGTTTCCCTTCGCTGCTATGCGATAATATGCGTATTGTGGTTCATCTCCGATAAAAGTTATTCTTATATCGCGTAAAGTTCCATTATTTGTAGCACTAATAAATTTCTGCTGGATTGCTGTATCTTTTACTGTAATTTTTTTTGCTTTGGAGATCTGAACTTGTTTACCACCCGAACCATATAATTTTTTCAGTACGATATTTTTACCTGTAGGATTGCTCACTTGAGAACCGGGCAGCCAAAGCCGAGAATTAGGCATATATTTAGAAAAAATTACAGCCTGGTTAAGCTTGTTATCTATTAAATTACTGAACTCAGGCAAGTTGATCAGCCTTGTAGCTGCCCTTATACGCAATTTTTGCCGCCAGATATCGAGCCGCCATCTATGTGTATCCAAATGAAATCCTCTTGATTGATCAAAAACTACATTGGGCAAAACAGATCCCACCACATCTTCCCAACCGGCACTACCTTCTAAATGACGACGATATTTAAAAAAGGATCCTTCTTTAAACCACCAAAGTGATGCATTTAGGAGATCGTAATTACGTTTACGAAGTATCTTACTCCAAATATATTTTGCTTTACTTGCACCCTTTGTCTCCTTTGGCCATTCTTTTTTCCAGTTGTCTGAGGTAAACAAAACTAGAACTGATTTTTTATTAGTGGCCATGAATTTCTATGAGATCAAGTAGTCCGTCAGAAAATTTAAGTACGTATTGATAAGTTTTTCGCGTTCTTGCAGAGTTTTATTGGCAGCCGTTCTAAAAACACTAAAGCCCGGCATTGTATTAACCTCAATCAGATAAGGTTTATTGGTTTCGCTATCTATCAAGAAATCTAATGAATATATGCGCTTTGGAAATACTCGGAGCGGTTTAGTTATTTCTCGCGCAAGATCAACAACATCTGGTATATCGCTGAGCTCAACCCATAAAGTTTTTGCGCCCTGGTGAACATTAGTAAAGAGACTCCTTGATTTTGCAACTCTGTTGTAGGCATAGCGCGGTTCGTCCCCATTAAATACGACTCTCAAATCTTTGAGCTCACCATTTTTCTTAGCCGCCACAAAATCTTGCTCAATCGTTGGTTCTGTTACTTTATACTCACTAGCTCTAGTAATGTCTACGTTTTTTCCGCCTGAGCCATACAGCTTCTTAAGAACCATTAATTTCTTATTAGGATTTTTAAGAACGTCCCCAATCAGATGGAATCTAGTCTTAGGCATATACTTTTCAAAAATAACCGACTGATTAAGCTTATTGTCGACTAAAATAGAAAATTCTGGCTGATTAACAAACGGTACAATTTGGCCAATTTCAATTTTTTTAGGATGAACCTCAGGTAAAAATCTGCCTGTCTTTTTATGAATAAATTGAGTCTTATCATAAATGACAGAAGGAACCGTCTTACTTACAATTTTTTTCCACTCCCCTTTACCGGCGTGTTGCCAGTACTGAAAAAAATGACCTTCTCTAAACCAATGGATAGATGCTCGCTGCAGGTTGTAACCGCGCTGTTTGGCAATATCATGCCAGCGATTGTACATATTGGTTATACCAGCCCTGTGTAGCGGCTGTCGCCTGCCAAAGTCATCGTTAGTATATAAAATTAATATCGATTTATCTGACATAACTAATTTCTATGTTCGTAAAGTAAGAGTAATAAAAAATAAAATCGTAGCACCCGCCACTGTCGCCATAATACCTGCCTTGATAAAATCTTTGAAGTGAAGTCGTCCGGCTTCAAATATAATAGCAGCCGGAGGGGTACCAAGTGGTGAAAGATAGTCTAACGAGAGACCCAAGGCAATGGCAACTACGAGAGCTCTTATATCTACACCAAGCGAGACCCCCAGACTAATAACGATCGGAACCAATATGGCTGCTTGAGCGGTGTTACTAGATACAAGCGTTACGGTAACTGCCAAGAGTATCAGTAAGGCCAGGATTAACTCTACTGGCAAAGGAGAAAAGGCGCTTGCTAAAGCACCGGCAATAGTATCGGTTAAGCCTGTATTCAAAAGTGCCTGCGCCAAAGACAGCCCTCCTCCAAACATAATCAAGGTTGAAAATGGAACCTTATAGAAATCATCCCCCCCTAAAGTATTAGTGGCATATAGCAAAACAATGGCCGCGATGGCAATAATTGGGGCTGCAATACCATGCAATGGACCGGTGACCCAAAATATTATCGTGAGACCTAAGATGACTAATGTTATGACTTGTTTGGAATTGAGCTTACCCTCCATAAGATTCAAAGGCTTAAGCTGCTTAATTTTTGTAGGAAAAATTGCTGATAAGGATAGCCAAACTATTGGCACCATCGGCACCACCATCAGCAGACCAAACCTAAGCCATTCAAAAAAAGTTATAGACTGGCCACTGTCTGCTAACAATCTGACGGCAATAGCATTCGGCGGGGTTCCGACTATAGTGCCCATGCCACCTACCGTAGCTCCTATAGCCAAGGCAAAGAAAATGGCTTTACCAAAGTGATCTCCACTCTTTTGTAATTTATTATCTTTTATTACATACAAAACAGCTGGGAGTAGAAAAGCAACTGTAGCTGTATTGCTAAGCCACATTCCCAAAAAAGCAGCAGTAACAGTAAGTCCTAGTAAGAATTTACGTGGGGTTCTGCCAAAAACTTTAAAAATTAGGGCGGCGGCTCTTTCGCCAAGACCGTGTTTCTCCATAGCAATCGCAATAACAAATGAACCAAGAAAAAGGCCGATTAATGGATCAAAGAAAGGCTGTAAAAGTTCTTTCTCGGATATTGGAGTAATTATGGCCAGAACCACCGGCACCAGCAAGGAGGTCACAAATAACGGCAGAGCCTCACTAAACCAAAGCACAGTAAACAGCGCGCCGGCTGCAGCTACACGTTGTTGTACGGGATCTATGTCCCAGGGTAGATTAAGTATGACAAAGAAAACCGCTAGGCCTAAAGACAGACCGATTATTAATCTACGCCAGCTCGTTTTGTGGTTCCCCTTTTTCATTCTTGTAATACTGTAACAGCGTTTTATTCATATAAAAAACTTAAATGATTGTAATTGCTCACAATATTAGAAGCGCACACAACATTGGTTCTATATTAAGAACAGCAGATGCTCTTGGAATAAGCAAGATTTTTTTAACTGGCTATTCGCCGGCACCCATAGATAGGTTTGGCAAGCCATTTACAAAGATAACTAAAGTTTCGCTGGGAGCGGAACAGAGTGTTAAGTGGTCAGCTGTTAAGAATATTTCCCCTTTGCTCGCTAGACTTAGTAAACAAGGATATAAACTCGTTGCTCTGGAACAACATGCTAATTCGACTCCTCTCTCCGAATACAAAGCAAGCCAAAATAAACTTAAGAAAACCGTATTGCTGCTCGGTAATGAAGTAACCGGACTATCAAGCGGGCTACTTAAAAAGGTTGATACTATTTTGGAAATACCGATGAAAGGTAAAAAGGAATCGCTTAACGTGTCGGTTGCCTTTGGCATCGCAGCCTACTGGCTAACGCAAAGTAAAAAATAGTTTAGCAATCGATAATTTCTTTTCGATAGCTAAACGGTAAGCAATTTAATTTTTTATCATCGACTAATTGTCGAGGGATCAATTTTTCTGTCAGCTTCCTGAAATCCCCCCTTTTGTAAACCTCGTACCAATCACGGATGTGCCAACCAATATCTGGATTTTTTTCAAAAATTTCCATAGCACGACCGTGTTTAATTATTTCTTTTTTAAATTCCAGTCGAGACTTAAATGGAAAATGGTAAATCCAGAGATCAGGCGATGTGCCATATTTCTTTACATCCACCAGATCGTGATTACCGGTAGAAACATAATGCAGTTTATCTTTAACAGAAAACATGACCTTGGGATAAGCCTTTAACACAAACATGCTGTGTTTTTCACAATCTCTTCTAAGATCCTCAGTCGGCCGCGGGTTTAGTACTATCAACATATTTTCTTGAGGAAAAGGTTGGTCCACAAAGTCTGGATGCGGAACAATATTAATTCTGGGTATCAAGAGAGCTTGGTGACCTGCTGTGCTAAAAGCCTTTTTTAGGTCTAGACCTCCCCGCGCCATCCAAAACTCGTCTGCGTCCGAATGTATCAAAATGGTGGCATGCAGCTGTTCTCGTGCCAAAGCCCCCATGCGGTTTACTATATTTGCTTGATCAAATATAGGATCTTCATACAGCAAAATTAGTCCTAATCTTTCCAACCTTTTTAGGACTTTTAGGGTTCCATCCGTGGAACCATTATCCGTAACTATCACATCATCAACACCATTTTTAAGATGGAACAAAATATTGTCCTCAATAGTTTCAATCTCATCCTTTACTACCAATGTATAAACTAACCGTTCTTTTTTTTCATTATTATTGGCTGGGGAGGAAGGATTTGAACCTTCGATCACGGGACCAGAACCCGTTGCCTTACCACTTGGCTACTCCCCAATCGTGCTTATAATTAGCAATAAATTTAAAAAATAACAAACCCGAGCTG
>CAYSXT010000004.1:0-28395 GCA_964435075.1 uncultured Candidatus Saccharibacteria bacterium | reverse complement strand
AAAATCAATCCCCTACACTTTCAAATATCTATGCATAGCAAACAAACTCGATACAACTCCAAGCAAAATTCCTATACCTAGCTCACCGGCTATCATTAATCCAATATTGTTTATAACAAAATCAAAGACAAAACTTGTAGTGCCAAAAAAGCTCTCTACTTTTGGTGAAAGCCAATACAGGATTGGGAGTAAGATCGCCAAGGTCAATACGCTCGCCATAAAGCCATAGAAAGTGCCCTCGATCAAAAATGGACCCCGCACAAAACCATTTGTGGCACCCACTAACTTCATAATACCGATAGCCTCTTTTCTAGAGTAGATGGTTAACCGAATAGTATTGTAGACCACAAGCAATGCGATAGCTGTTAATAATCCGCCGGCCACTAATCCGCCAGTCTTTGCCCAAAATGATAAGGTCGACAGTCTATCAATGGTTTCACGATTGTCATCAAAGTCTACGCGATCAATTATTTGGCCATCTACCTTGCTCGATAATTGTGCATCTATGCTCTCATATAATTCGGGGCTCTCTGCGGAAATAACCAATGTAGTCTGGAGTGGATTCTCGTCTAACTCGTCCAAGGAGGCACTAATTAGATCATTGTCACCGTGAGATGTGCGAAACTCGTCCAAGGCCTCTTCACGGTCTACCAAACGAACCGCAGCCACCTCAGGCATGTTAGTTATCTCAGCTTGGACCTTTGCGATCTGTTTTTGCGAGGCTAGCGAGTCGAAATAAACACTAATATCTACTTTTTCCTGAACGCTCTCAAGCGCAACACTTAATAGTAAGTTGATCATTAAGATCAAACTGACCGCAAATAAGGTCAAAACAGTCACAAAAGTAGTAGCTACCGACAAACCAAAGTTACGCCGAATATTTTGAAAGCCATTTCTGACAACCCTCCTCATTGAATAAAAGTGAAGTTTCGCCATAACTAGAGCAAGTACCTCCCCACTTTTTCGTCACGAACTACACGACCATTATCAATAGTAATAACGTGCTTCTTTAAAGCATTAACAATGCCCTGATTATGCGTGACCATAATTACGGTTGTGCCAGCTTTATTAATTCTCTCAAGTAAATCAATCACCTCTTGGGCATTAATCATATCCAAGTTACCGGTCGGTTCATCTGCTATCAACATTTTTGGCCGATGAATAATTGCTCTAGCTATGGCTACTCGTTGCTGCTCACCACCACTAAGTTGCGAAGGAAAATTATCTCGACGGTCTTCTAGGCCAACAACCTTTAAAACTTCCTCAACCTTTTTGGCAATCTTTTGTGGCGAGTAGTTGGTGGCAACTTCTAAAGCAAAAGCTACGTTTTCAAAAACAGTTTTTTTGTCGAGCAGTTTAAAATCCTGAAAAACAACTCCTATTTGCCTGCGATAGTGAGGCACATGCCTGCGTCTAATTTTATTTACAACCCAATCGTCTACCTTAATCTCACCTTGAGTTGGCCGTTCCTCCGCGATCAAAAGCTTAACTAATGTTGATTTACCAGTCCCACTCATACCTACAATAGAAACAAAGGCCCCGGTGGGAATATTAATATTGACATTGTCTAATGCCACTATATTTTTCGAGTACACTTTCGTGACGTTGCGCAGAGTGATCAAATCTTTTTACTATTTTTAGTTATTGCTTAGATATTATAGCCAATTAATTGTGTTATTTCATTGGAAAACATTAATCCACACATATTTCGCATTCTGCAGTTTGACACCCTATATTAAGCACTTTAACATGGGGATAACCATAACTTCCCCCTAGGGGAATTCTAAGTAATTAAATCTAGGAGTTTCCATGGCAAATCAAAATAATCAATCAAACCCAGTTGACCAAATGGGTGCGATGATGGAGAAAAAAGTCGGCGGTAAAATGACCCTTGGTCAGTATTTCAAGTTTCAATGGAAATACTATATGTGGCTACTTATAGCCGCAGTTGTTGTCGGTGCAATAGGCTTAATCCCATCTCTAGGCTTAGGACTGCTTTCGGGCACACTAGGCTTCTTAGTCTGGGCTTATGCGGCTTTTGTGTACTTTTGGTTTGGCTACCAACTAGCTAAAATGAACAAGGGTGACGTCAAAGAGGCTCTAATCGGTGGCGGAATTTTAGGAGTTACAGTTGGTGTTATCTCAGGAATTTTTGGTGCAATCGGGGCATTCATCTTGATTAGCACCGCTACTTTCGGAGTATTTGGCTCAATCGGTGTAGCAAGTGCAATAGGTTCTCTAGTTTGGAACATTTTCGGCGGAGCAATTGTAGGCTTAGTTATTTCTCTAATCGGTTTCGCAGTAGCGGGAGGCTTCAACAAGACAACCCCAACAGCGCCTACACAACAACAATAAGAAATCGTCTTTTAAAAAAACCCGCCTCGTGCGGGTTTTTTTATTTCTCTTTTCTCTTGGTTTTAGGTCTATCAATCTCACAAGATGCCCTCCAGTTAAGAAAACCCTCTATAAAGGGCTGTAGATCGCCATCAAGAGTACCGGTGGTATCCGAAGTCTCTACTTTAGTGCGATGATCCTTAACCATTTGATATGGATGTAAGACGTAGGATCTAATTTGATTGCCCCACTCCGCTGATTGATATTCCCCGCGTAATTTTTGTTTTTCTGCCTGTTGCTCTTCAGCTAGTCTGTGAGCTAACTTAGACCGCAAGACTCTCAGTGCGTTTTCTCTATTTTGTAATTGACTACGTTCTGACTGGCTAGCCGCTACTAACCCAGTTGGAATGTGAGTCAAACGCACGGCAGTTGAGGTCTTGTTTACACTTTGGCCACCTGCACCACCCGCTCTAAACATATCCATCTTTAGATCATCTGGCTTGATTTCAACATCTTGAGCCTCTTTAACTTCTGGTAAAACTTCAACTAGAGCAAAGCTTGTTTGCCTTAATTTATCAGCATTAAACGGTGATTGTCTCACTAAGCGATGCACACCAAATTCTGACTTGAGATTGCCATAGGCATAAGATCCATGAACATCCAAGACAACAGATTTAATGCCTGCTTCTTCGGCCTTTGAAATGTCTACAATTTTAGTCTTATAGCCCTTTTTTTCTGCGAAGCGCAGATACATTCTCATAAGCATTTCTGCCCAGTCCATGGCGTCAACTCCTCCGGTTCCTGCATGTATGGAAACAATCGCATTATTTGGGTCATATTGACCGCTAAATAGCAGCTGAAACTCATTTTTAGTTACTGCTTTTTCCGCCTTTTTTAATCTATCATTGAGCTCTTTTTCTAGCTCTTTATCGGCCTCCTTAGCTAATAGATCACTCAGCTCACTTAAATCCGATATTTCTTTAGCTAGCTCATCCCACACCTCAACTTGCTCCCTAAGAAGGGCTAGATCTTGGGTTAAGGTTTTAGCTTTTGCTTGATCAGACCAGACATCAGGTTTTTCTAATGTAGTCTCAATATTTTTTATTTCGTTTCTTTTAGCTGGTGCGTCAAAGACATTCCTGGGCCGCCAGGATTTTATTTTTTAGCTCTTTTAACTGTCTTTGTTGATCTTTCATAAAAATATTCTAACATCTATATACTACTTTGTCAAATCCTGTGTTAGGCCGCCTCTTTTGCTATCCACACAACTCTGGCAATTTCTTTGTCGCGGCTTCCAAAATCAATGTTCAAATCACCGCCATATGCTCTTTTTACCTCATTACCAATCGCAACTGCTAATTGATTCTCGCTTGTATAGATAATTGCTTCACTGCCTTTGTTAGTGAACTTGATAATTCGATCCATCGGATCTCGCTTACGAGCACGATCACCAATATTTCGGACTAGATTATAAAGTTCCTCTACTCGCTTTGGATCAAGAGATTCTAGAGCTGATAACGTCACAATCCCCTCTGGGAGATCCAGTGCTGCTTTGCGACAGGCGGGGCATGTTCGACCTAAAGATGGATCAGCCGATAGAACCTTATAACGTCGCTCATCATTGTGCCAAGCCTTAGTATGAAAAACAGCCTTACACTCTTTACAAAAATACTCCCCCTCGGGAGATAACTCTTCGCTAGGTTGCATTCGATGCGGCTCTGATTTTTCTTTGCGTATTTCATTTCGGTCCCGCGTATTATCTAAATCGTAATTACTGCTTCCGCTGGTAGAACGTTTTGACATACTAATAGCCTAATGCACGAACCCGCTCTGGTGCAACCTGTGAGTAAACGTTCCAAAATCTCTCAGGAGTTGTAATCTCAGTCAGATTGTGTTTCCCCAAATCCAGTAAATGTTTGTCTTTAGTAATTATGTAGTCTGCATCGCCATCTTGAGCTAATTCTACAAACTTATCGTCATCTCGATCATCTGTAATCCCACGCAGATTACTGGTCGTAAAAACACGTTCTGCCTTACTAAAAAACTCTTCAATTAGAGCGTGATGCTCAGCATTATTGATAAGCTTGCGCAAAATTTTGTTATGTTCTCGCTCAGTTTTATTAGAAACCAAAGGGATTAGATCACCTTTTAAACACAATCTTATTATCCTGATTGGAAAACTGTTCTCATCTAGCTCTGCATCTATCAGAACGTTAGTATCCAGTATTATTCTTAACATTTACTACGGAGTAGTTATCTGTGTTATTGGGTCTGAACTTACCAAGCTTAAAAAGCCTGAATAGGTTGGTATGGCTGTTGCGATAATTTGATCCAAAAAATAGGCAATAATGGCTAGAAAAAGAATAGTCGCTAGAACGATCCAAACTTTGCTAAATGATTTTTCCTCTGTAATATTTTCAGCCATCTGTATAGTATGCCAAATTTGATGGTCATATTACAAGTCGCTGCCTTTCTGTTACTCTATTTACTCACCAGGCCGACGTAGCTCAGTTGGTAGAGCGTCACATTCGTAACGTGAAGGTCGTGAGTTCGATCCTCACCGTCGGCTCCAGTAAAAATTTTACTTATTTGCGGTCAAAAAAATGCAACCACCAACGCTCAATATTGTTGCGGGGCTCTTCTGTTTCAGTAACGGGTTGAGTTGCTAGGACGGCCGCCTCAATCTCCGGCTCCTCTACCTCAATAACGCGCTCGCCGGGCTTTTGAACATTCAGCTTTGATCTAGCCTCACGCTCTTTAAACGTGTCAGACTCAAAATATGAAATTAAGCCAGTCAACTCTTCGTTACGCTGGCTCAAATGACCAATTTCTTCCTCCAAGGTATTAATTTCCTGATTTATCTTTGCTTTACGATAAAAATCCTTAGTCAAAGCCACCCCCAAACCAACTAAAACAACCAACCCCGCTAACACTATCCAGCGAGCGCCGCCTAGGGCTTTTTTTACAGAGGTTTTATTTTTTTCTGGGAGTGGAACGCTCATTCTTTTTCTTGTTCAGTATTATCGGCTTCCTCATCGTTATGTTGCTCCATTTTTTCCCTGGCCTCACGAGCTTTTACCTTAGAAATTAAATCAATTAACTCAGCAGCACTCATATCGCCTCCATAGCGCTCCTGAAAGAGCTTATGGGCCTCAAGAATAGTTTCTTGAACCTTTTTAGGCTGATGAACCTTTTCAATCTCTATCTTAACCTCAGCGGCCGCAGTTTGAACCTGTACAGAACCATAATCTAAGGCCGTAGCAACCAAGCCTGCAATCGTATATGTCACATCTTGTACGTTTTCTAGCATGGTTTCGGACACTGTTCTTTTGAACAAGCCTGTTTGGTCAATATCTATTATTCTCATATCCGTAATAATAAAACTGTCAAAAAAATGGATTACCCAGTGGTAAGCAGCAAATATAACGACACCCACCATGAGAACCAGCCATAATATTAAGCCCCAACCGGTCCGGAAGAAAAGGTCAAAAAAACCTATTAAAAGGCCTAGGACTATCAAACTAATAAAAGCCGGCCAAACGATTGAAATCCAGTGTTTCCTGACAATCGCTACAACTGATTCGTCTTTTTTGAGAGTTTGGGTAAAATAGTCTTCTAGCCCCATGATGAATAAAAAAGTTAAAAAAGTTATCGTTTACGTCATTACCGCCATCCTAATTGTTGGCGTAGTTATGACAATCGCAGTTCCGTTCTTCTAAAATATTTTAGCAGAGGCAGAACAATTTAGCATTAATCAGATTTTTACTAATTATCGTAAAAATCAGTTTTCATAAGCTTAAAGTAGGTTTCTGCCGGCAACTTGATTTTACCTTGTGATTGTAAGCGTTTTTTACCCGCTTTTTGTTTTTCAAGTAGCTTGCGCTTACGCGTGACATCACCTCCATATAATTTTGCTGTAACATCTTTACGCCTAGCACTGACAGTTTCTCGTGCCACTATCTTACCCCCAATAGCCGCCTGGATTGGAACAGCATATTGTTGAGCCGGCACTAGTTCTTTGAGACGTTTAGCGACAAAACGACCCACCTTTTCTGCTCTCTCATAAGGCACAATCATGGCTAAGGCCTCGACTGGCTCCTCGGCAATCAAAATATCGAGTTTAGCTAACTTACCTGGACGATAACCAGATAAAACGTAGCTAAGCGAGGCATAGCCTTGTGATACCGACTTTAATTTATCAAATAAACCGACGATGACGTCTGCTAGCGGTAAGTTGGCTCTAATAATAACTCGCGTTTGGTCTAAGTATTCTTGGCCAATAATTTCTCCCCTTCTCTTAGAAACAACATCCATTACTTGGCCTAAATATTTTACTGGAACCAATATCTCAATTTTTGCCCAGGGTTCCTCAAGCTCTGAAGTACCCTCTGGTAGCTCAGCTGGGTTATCTACTAACTGAGATTTACCATTTACATTTATTTTATAAGGAACTGTTGGAGAGGTACTCATAATTTCCACCCCAAACTCCCTTCTTAATCTCTCCTGAACAATTTCCAAATGTAACAACCCCAGAAAGCCAACCCGAAAACCAGCACCCAAGGCCTGAGATTTGATAGCTGTATATTTCATGGAAGCATCATTGAGCGCCAATCTCTCAAGAGACTCTCTTAAAAGTGGATATTTGTCCGGGTCTTCTGGAAACAACCCGGCATATACCTTTGGCTCTGACGGAGAGTAGCCTGGTAGGGCCTCAACATCTGCTTGAGCAGCAGTAATCGTATCTCCTACTCTGACCTCTTCAATACTTTTTAGACCCGTCTCGAGATAGCCAGTCAAACCAGTCGTTAGACTCTCGACTGGAGTCAAAGCAGGCTTAAAAATTCCCACTTTTCCAAGTTTAGTCTTTACGCCAGATGCCACCAGGCGAACCTCTTGCCGTAGACTAAAGGCACCGTCAATCACTCTCACAAAAGCAACCACTCCGCGATAAGGATCATACATGGAGTCAAAAACGAGAGCTCTGGGCGGAGCTTTTGGATCCCCCTGAGGTGCAGGAATCCTTTCTACAATCTGAGTCAGAAGCTCTTCGACGTTTTGTCCAGTTTTCCCGGAAACTTCTAATATCTCTTCACGCTTTACTCCCAGTATATTAACTAGTTCCTCCGCAACCCGCTCCGGATCAGCATTGGGCAAATCAATTTTATTTAAAACAGGGATAAGCTTTAGATCGTTAGCAATGGCCAGCTCGGCGTTTGCCAGGGTTTGGGCCTCAATCCCCTGACTGGCATCTATCAACAGCACAGCCCCCTCAACGGCGGCCAAGGTGCGACTGACTTCATAACTAAAATCAACGTGCCCCGGCGTATCGATTAGATTAAGCACAAAAGTTTTTTCTTTGACCTTATATAACATCTGAATTGGTTGCAGCTTGATCGTAATCCCTCGCTCTCGCTCTATATCCATTGTATCCAGCAGTTGGTCCTGCATTGAACGCTCCGGAACAGAGTCGGTCAACTCTATAAGCCGATCGGCTAAAGTCGATTTTCCATGATCCACATGAGCGATAATCGCAAAGTTTCTAATGCTTGATTGATCTATGACTGCACTCATTGCACCTTATTTTCTGTAGCACTTTTTTTACCAATACGTCTTTTAAAGACATCCATTAGTTCACCTAATTCTTCGCTTTTTAGTAGCTTATGTACTATGAGATAGACCAACCCCCCAGCACCCGTAGCGAGTGCAGCTTGCCCAAATACAGCCCAAAAAGTCGCCAACGGTATATAAAAGATGTATAGCTCTCTTACACCTATCAGGGCTAGCCCAGCGAGTGCTGAGGCGACTACTATTTTGACAGTAGTCTTAAAAATGGCTACATCGTTGAGTCCACCAAGCCGATTACGTAGTAATATCATGTGCAGCAAGAAATCGATTACGGCAGCCCCACTAAAAGCAATAACTAAACCCTGAACGCCATAAGCCCGGCCCAATAATATTGCAGCCACGATATTTATTACGATAGAGCCCCCGCTAATCAGAACAGGGGTTCGCGTATCCTCCAACGCATAAAAGCCCCTTGCGAGTAGCGGGACAACACTCTGGGCAAATAGTGAGATTGAGAAAATACCCAACAGACTAGCTGTCACAAAAGTGTCATTAAAGTCAAAAGAGCCTGTCCCTAGCACTAGTCTTACAATAGGAACACGCAACAAAATAAAGGCTAGACTCATAGGGATCACTAAAAAGAAGATCTGCCGGATTGTTTGTGATACTTGTGTAATAAAAGAATTTGCGTCGTTTTTTGTCGCGGCCTCGGCCAAGAAAGGAAAGATAGCGGTAGCGATCGATATACCAACAATACCCAGTGGCAAACTCTGAAGATTAAAAGCTAGATTGTATGTTGCCACAGCGCCCTCAGAAAAAGTAGAAGCAATCGCTGTGATTACAATAATGTTAATTTGCATAGCGGCAATACTCACCACACGCGGCCCCGCCAGCTTAAGCATTTTAATTACACCGGGGTGTTTCAGTGGGGCACGCAGCGAATACCTAAACCCAGCCTTAAACATGGCCGGTAACTGAATCAATAAGTGCATGCTCGCACCCAATAAGACTCCATATGCCAAACCCTGAACACCAAATGAAGGAACCAACCACAATACGCCAACAATTATTCCTAGGTTATAAAAAACTGGCGCGATCGCATATGCCGTAAAATTTCGCGTGGTATTTAAATAGGAGGACACGACACTTGATATGCCGAATATCAACGGAGATACCAACATGATCCGAGTAAGTTGGATTGTTAGATCACGAGTATCACCAACAAAACCTGGAGCTGCT
The DNA here is from genome assembly GCA_964435075.1 of uncultured Candidatus Saccharibacteria bacterium. Classification (GTDB taxonomy): domain Bacteria; phylum Patescibacteriota; class JAUYIX01; order JAUYIX01; family JAUYIX01; genus CAYSXT01. The sequence continues at coordinate 19,257 of CAYSXT010000004.1, read as the reverse complement.
AAATTAACCAATTGAGGGGTAAAAATAAGAGCTAAACCAGATAGTACTACCATCAACATGACCAATAAATTAATAGACGCACTGGTGATCTTATTGGCCTCCTCCTTTTTTTTCTTAACCAAATATCCACCAACAACTGGCACAAACGCGGCGGTCAGCGCACCCAAAACCAGTAAATTGAATAAAAAGTCCGGAATCTTAAAAGCGGCATAATAAGCATCTAAAACCTGTCCTGCGCCAAATGAGCCCGCTAATAAGCGATCACGAAAAAGACCTAATACACGCGAAAGTATCGAGAAAAAAGCGATAATACCGGCGGACGACAATACCGTCCCTAATGTAGAACTTGGTTTCACTCAAACAAGATACCAATAATACGGTTTTGGTCGAGTGTTACACTCCCCGAGGCCATATTCTGCGAATCTTGCATTAGCCCACTAGCGTATAGCAACTGTCTCTCCCCAGTAGTAGAAACGGTTACATTCTGAACAATATCAGCCGTCCCGGCTTGTCTCCAGAGACCCAATTTAAGACTATTATTAGTTGCTACTAAATCTAACGGAGTTTCATAACTTATTTTTATCTCACGCTCATCACCTGGCAACAGAGATACCCAGTTGGCAAAAACTGTAAATTCACCATCTGAATATATTTCTGTATTTGAATCTTGATCATAGGTTACAGGCGTACTACTGGAATCCTGATTGTTTTGATAACAATCATTACAGTCGTACTCGAGGAGTTCTTTAAAATCCTTGTCAAACCCCGAGGCACTTATTAATCTACTGCCCTTTGGTACATAAAACCTAAGATATTGTCTGTTTTCCAAATGTTTAAATTCATCTATTCGGGTATCTTTGCGATTAATTACTAGATCATGCTTAACGCTGCTTTGCCCGACCTCGACATTAAGATTTCTCTCCTCTTGAATAAAATGATCGGTTTTACCGCCACCAATATTAGATTCTGAAATGGCTAATAGGTCCTGACCATTTGGTTTAAGTTCTCCGTCTGCTCCCAAAATGGATACAAGTCTTTGCTGGGTTGGATCAGTAAAATATAACTGCAAATCTTTACGCTGGATAGCCCCGAGTAATAGCTCTGCGTAGAAGGGCCAGTTTGTAGATTCGGGCTGGAACATTTTATTGAGTAGCTTTTGGGCAAAAGCAGGGAAGAAAACAGCATCTCTAGCAGTATCTTTATTAGGAACCTCATACTGGGCCTCTTCCACAAAATTCTCCGCAGTTATTTCTAATCCTAGTTCTTCTAGAGTAACGGGTCCCAAATGATTTATTAGATCCTCAACTATACGAGGGGTCATAGCAATTACACCGTCCAAGGGTGGATCGCCTGTCTCCTCAAAAAAAGACAAAATATCTTGGGCCGACTTAGAAAAATCAGCAGACCAATTAGCATCTCGGAGGCTCCACGAGTCACTAATAATATTTAGCCCGGCCGGTGCTTTAACTTTTTTTGTTACTTGCCCATCAGCATCATAAATACTTTTTACCTTGATATCCTCTACGAGCCCATTTTGAATCTTTACCAAAGCGAACTGACCAATAAAGCCACCGGTCGGTCTCAGTTCTCTAGTGTTCTGTAATACCACTGCATAATACTTAGCTCGATCCACCGCCATGATCTGAGCCAAAACTCCCAATAAGCCATCTATTTGGTTTAACTCTTGAGTAATTACCGGTAACTGGCCCAACAATGGCTTGAGCTTGCCCCTAACTGATTCTGGTAACCGATCTAGATCAACATCCTCCACTAGAGCTACGGCCTTAGCAGTTTCATCTATCACTTGATCAAAACTATCTTGAGCCAGAACTAATGCTTTAACAAAAGACTCTTCATTGGCTTGTAAATCCGTACGCTCATTTACATTAACTTCACCGAGAGCAAAGTCTACCTGATCTACATTTAAATTATTAAATACCTCTAAGGTCTCAACTAAAGCAACGCCCGCATTAGAAAAATGTGTGCCGGCTTGTGATAATTGACGTGCACTTTGCAACGGATCCCCCGGTACAACTTGGGAGGCGACTTCAGCCATTCCAGAAAAACTAGCAAGGTCTTGGTGAATTTTTTTGAAGGCTTCGCCAGCGTCAACAAATTGACTAGCGGCCTTGTCATACTCTTGATCTGCCAATAGCGACGATCCCTCCAAGAGTGCTTGGGAGCCTGAGGTCGCCTTTCCTAAAAGACCATCAGTAAACGCAAAGCCTCCCTGAAAAACGCTGAAAATTCCGACCATGGCAGCCAGCAAGATTGTAACTAATGAGAACCCGGAAAAACTTCTACGCCAAAATATAAAGCGACTTGGCATTTTTTTATGCGTCACTTTATTAGTTACGGCTTTTTTAGACTTATGAACTTTCTGCTTTGTGGCAACAGTCTTATTAACTTCACCCGTGGCATTACTTTTGACCCAAGGTGTTAAATCAGGATATTTAGAAATGCCCCTTTTGATAGCTTTAGTTTTTTGTCGGGTAGGCCGAATACCGTCTAATCTTTTCATGACTCATTAATATTATGAAAAGAGGTAGCTATGTCATAAACGTCTAAGACTTTTTTAACTACATTGTCCCAACTGTAACCTAAAGCCAGTTCATACCCTTCTGTGATTTTCTTAGCTCTCAACTTTTTATCGTTTATCATGAGGGACATAAGATCGGCTAGCCCTCTAACATCGAGTGGATCAAAACTCATAACCGCTCCATCAAGAAATTCCCTAACCGGAATAGTCTCTGAACATAAGACCGGCACTTTGCGAGAGGCTGCCTCTAGTGCACCAAAACCATAACCCTCTTTAAAACTCGGTAGCACAAATAACGAGGCCCCATCATAAAGCCGAACTAGCTCCGGATCGCTCACCTCACCTGCAAAATCAAGCCTTTTTGCTACCTTTGCAGATACGATAGATTTCAACGACTGCTTTTTTTGTTGAGTAATTTTTCCGGCTAAGACCAATTTAACTTTTGGATCAGTCTCGGCAAAAACCTCAAAGGCCTGCAATAGAGTTGGGATATTTTTATGGTTTCTAAAATTACCTACATATAAAATATAGGGTTTGGCGCTGTTCTTCGGGGATTTTTGCGGTGTTCTAAAGATAGGAGCTATAGCATAAGGAACCACATTTAACTTTGCAGCTGGCACTAATCTTTGTACTTCCGCAGCTACCTGCTCAGTAGGAACCATAACCTCTTTGGCATTTTTTATGCCACTAGTGACAACATATCTATAAGCTTTTTGACTGGCCCAGCCTGTTCTCCTCTCACCTGCAAAAGATAAGGGTGTTAAGTCATGGACAGTCAAAACATAAGGCAATTTAATAGAAACGGGCATATTGAAATTGGTGAAGTGAACCAAATCGAACTCGTCTTTTTGCAATCTAGCTGGCATTAATAGTTGTTCCGACCAGCTGTATATCTGCTCAGGCACTTCTTTGATATCGACATTCCCAAATTTTTCTAAGACCCAGCGCTTATCTTGCGGAGCAACTAAGAGAGTTGGCTTAAGACCGTGACTAAGCTGGGCCCGTACGAGCTCTTGGATATAACGTCCTATGCCAGTAATCCTAATCATCCTAACATCGATAGCTACTCTCATGATTTTGTAGTTATTAATTTTTCCCGCGGGGCCACCGTCAGATTTTGCAATTGCCATTGTGTATTGGCCACGACGCTGGTTAGAACATTAAGAGTGGCTCTTCCGGTTTTTTCCCAAGTAAATTGTTCTGATCTTTTAATCCCCTTCTCGATCATAGCTGCCTGTAATACTTGATCACTCAACACCGACTGTAATGCTTGGGAAATTTCTACCGGCTTTTCTGCATCCACCAAAATACCAGCATCGCCAACAACTTCTGGTAGTGAAGAATTATCCGAAGCAATTACCGGTGCACCACAGCGCATCGCCTCTAAGGCCGGCAACCCAAAGCCTTCATAAGTTGAGGCTCCTACAAAAACCTCTGCTCCCGAATATAAGCTCGGTCGATCGGCGGATTTTACAAAACCTAAAACATTTATATCTTCTTTGAACTCGCAATCCTTAAGAGCCTTGGCAAAAGCTGAAGTCCTCCAGCCGTGAGGTCCCGCAATGACCAAACTGACTTTGTCGCCAGATAATTTTCTATATAATTCATAGGCGCTGAGCAGACTTACTAAATTTTTACGTGGTTCGATAGTTCCGACAGACAGAATATAACGATCCGATAATTTATAGTGCTTTTTTACGCGTGCTATCTCGCTGTCGCTACTAATAGGAGTAAAGCTATTGGCGACTCCCAGTGGTATAACCGTAAGTCTCTCAGGCAAAACACCGTACAAATTAATAAGATCGTCTGCTGATGATTGAGAATCACAAATAATATGACTAGCAGCTAAGGCCTGCTTTTTTGCCTTGATTGCTTTGTGCCAAATCTTACGCCGTGAAGATAAAAAATTCTTAAATAGTTCAAAAGATAAATCATGCACGGTTATGACGTGCGGACAGTCTGCGTGGAGCGAAGTAAAGCTAAAATTGGGTGAGAAAAACACATCAACCCGACCTAGTTGTTGATCAAGATGCGGTTTATTAAAAGCAATTGTTTTTACACTCAAATATTTATTGGGTTTCTCTAACCACTTAACTATAGCCTTTGGATGTCTTGCAAGACCTAAGTCTGGTAGTTCTCTTTTTTTTGCACCACTCACAAAAAGCCGAATCTCGTGTTCTCGACCTTGTTTTAGTAATTCACGCACAACTCGGAGCGTGTACTCTCCAACTCCAGTTAAATTTGGCTCCAGTAAAGAGCGGGCGTCTATGCCAATTCTCATTTGAGCTCCAAGTTAAGGTTGGCTAAGTTTGTATGCTTTAAAGTTATTGGTAATTCTGCTTGGGCCCTCTCTCTCCTAGCTTGGAGAATAAATTCTAATATCTGCTTTTGAAAGCGTTCAAGATCAAACGTTTGAGCATGCTCACGAATAACTTTCGGATCATAATCAGCGGGGTTAAAACTTCTAATCGCTGTAATTAGGGCATCAACCGACTGTTCGTCAAAAAAATCACCCGTTATACCCGGCAAAACAGTTTCTAGCGCACCGCCCTTATTAAACGCCAACACTGGGCGGCCAGAAGCCATCGCTTCTAAAGCCGTAATACCACAATCCTCAAACTGCGGATGAATTAAGGCTTGGGCATGAGAAAATAAGTGAACTTTTTGTCCGTCGCTCACATTATTTAGAAAAGTAATATTTGGTCCGGCCATTCGCTTTAGCTTTTTATATTCTTCTCCCTGACCCACAATCACTAAAGGCAACCCAAGTTTATTAAAGGCTTCAACAGCTAAGTCAAATTTTTTGTAAGGCCTAAGACGACCAACCATTAAGTAATAGTCATGGGGCTTATCAGCAATATAAAAATCATTCCAATTGATGGGCGGGTAGATAACCGTTGAATCCCTTTGATAGTATTTCTTAACTCGCCTGGCAGTAGCCTGTGAGTTTGCAATAAATTTATCCACTCTCCTTGCAGCAAGCTGATCCCACATGCGCAATCGCGTCAATAATAGCGGCAGTATTTTTTTAATCAACCGCCCATTATGCAGATCCTCAGTGTAGTTATGAGTGTCGTGCCACAAATAACGAGTCGGCGTATGACAATATGAGATATGAATCGTCTCAGGTTTTGTAACGACACCCTTAGAAAATGCCGAAGAGTCAGACAGTACAATGTCGTAGTCAGACAAATTAAATTGTTCATAAGCTGTTGGATATAATGGCAAGAACCACTTAGCTCTCTTGATTCCAAAAGGGACCCGTTGCAAAAAAGAAGTATGAATCTCAGCTTTTTTCAAATACACAGATGACACGGAGCCATCATCCACCAAAGTAAAAATTGGGGCATGCGGGAACATATCATGAAAGGCTCTTAGTACGTTTTCTGCGCCGCCTTGTTGGTTCAAGGCGTCATGAACTAGGGCAATTTGCATTAGGCCAAATTAGGAGAGATAAAGAAGTTGAACAAGCCAATAATACCACTTCTTCAGCTTTTTTGCCTCGCTATTTTATGAGCCTATTAAGGCCTTTTAGGCGGCTGACTTGCCGGTTACGACGACAGGCAGTGTTCTCAGCAAAATCTTAAGATCAAGCAGCAAAGACCAGTGTTCTATGTAATACGCATCAAGCCTAACTTCGTCCTCAAAGTCAAGGTCGCTTCGGCCAGAAATTGCTGCGAGACCGGTGATACCCGGCTTAATAGTTAATAGTTTACGATGATGTTTTTTGTAGCGAGCTATTTCTTCAGGCTCGTGGGGACGTGGTCCGACCAGGCTCATCTCACCCTTAATAACATTTATCAATTGTCCCAGTTCGTCCAAAGAGGTTCGCCTAATAAATTTACCAACTTTGGTTATGCGTGGGTCGTTCTTCATCTTAAACATCGGACCCGTACGCTCATTAAATTTCATGAGATCTTTTTTCATTTTACGAGCATCCTTAATCATCGAGCGAAACTTATATAAACCAAAAGGTTTGTCACGATCAACTCTAACTAATTTTACAAAGACCGGTCCTTCACTATCCATTTTTATGAGTATAGCCAAAACCAAAAAAAGTGGAGACAAAATAACTAAACCAATACTAGCGCCAATCAAATCCATTACGCGTTTACCTATTTGGCCCCAGCCTTCTAAGGGCGTGGCCTTTAACTCAACTATTGGTAAACCGGCCACAGTCGTCAGACCAATATTAGTTGATTGAGTCTCAAACACGTTTGGCATAAATTTAAATCTGAGCTTATGTTCATCCGCAAAGTCTAAGAGTCGTTCAACATCCTCCTGCGGCAAACTATAGTCCGTTTGGATTATTTCAGAGGGCTTATGCGTCTCCATAAGGTGCGCTAAATCTTTTAAGTTGCGCTCAATATCTGGACTCGACATGACACCAACAACATTAACACCTTGCTCTGGGTTATCGCGGTAATTGTTACGCAGAATACGGCTGGATTCATTGTCGCCGATTATGACCACCTTATGAATCCCATGGCCACGACGTCGTCTGATTCTCTCAATCCAACGCACAAAATAGCGTCCGATCGAGACAAACAATATACCGGCTACCCATGTAGCGATAATAAGAAAACGCGATGTTTCAATTTCCTGAGTAAAAAATAAGATTACAATTACAGCTAGAGTCCCGGTCGACACAGCCAAAGCCACACGAAATATTTCATCGATATATCTAGTCTCGCGATGATCTGCATATAGTCGGGTAAGCGCAAACAGAACCAAGTAAATTGGAATTATAACGGCAACGGCCGCAAGAAAATCATTAAAACCAAAAGTTGCATCGTGCAAACCTAAAAAGTCTGTTCTGAATCGTAAATACCAAGTTGCCCACCCGGCCAAAAATAAAGACAGGGCGTCTACAGGCACCAATAAAAGGCTATACCAGGTATCACTTCTCTCTTGTCTCATTAAACTAAATAATTTTTTTAGATTGCCAAGCGGCCTATAAGCCGAATTTTGTACTGCTAAACTTTCGCTCAAACAGTGATGATTATCTATCTTGGCTAAAACTTGCGTTATAGCTCGTGCGACCAACCATTAAACTTGGTCTTGCACCAGATAGGGTTTACCGGCGTTAACTGTTACCAGCTAACACAGTGAGCTCTTACCTCACTCTTTTCATTTATCGCCTGTGAGACTCATAATAAACAAATCTCCATCGGTGACATAGTTTCTGTGGCACTTTCCCTACAGTTAGCAAACGAGAGCGCTCGAGCGAGCCCTCGGGTTTTCAACTGCGGTTCCCGTTAGGAACTATCTACTTCTTTGAAGAACAAAGGGTGTTCGGACTTTCCTCATACTTTTTTGCAAAAATACGCAATCATCCGGCCACTTGGCGAAAGAAACTGTACCCCATTTAGCTAAAATTGTCAATATTTTTTGTAATAAAGAAAGCAAAAAAATACTTTCACCTGAATTTGCTTTAAGAACGGACAATTTGCCCGATTCTGTAGGTAATTTCCCTTTTCACTAGAGATGGGTGACAACCGACGTTATCAAGCTACCAGGCCTACTCTAGGGGCCCGTAGACGCCAATAAGAGGCCTCTAAAAACTCTTTATGCCTGAACCCCGCACTAAGAAAGCCTCATTCAACATAGAGAATTGACGATCCACTCCCTAATCCTGATGAGCATCAAGTGCTTTATTTACAAGACTATCGGCTATCTTATTATGTTCTCTTTTGACATGAGAAAACCTTATCCATTCAAAACCACAGGCCAATTTTTTTACTTTTTCGTAGATTGGTTTGAGGCCAGCATTTTTAACCCGATAGACACCTGCCATTTGTCTCACAATCAACTCGCTGTCTAAGTAACAATCCAATCGTTTAATCTTCATTTTATCGGCCTCTTCTAAGGCAATCAGTAAAGCAGTATATTCAGCATAATTATTAGTTTGAACACCAAGGTACTTGCTAATCTCTTTTACAACTTTTCCTTGTGGGTTAATAAATGCAACACCGGCGGCTGAAGGACCGGGATTCCCTCTGGCACCTCCGTCTGTATAAACTTTCATTTCGGGTTTATCCATTTTCGTAATCATTCATTAAATATATCAATGATTTGTATTTCTGCACTACGCAGACCTTGCCAATTATTTTCAATAATTTCGCCGAGGATACTGACTGAATCGCTAATCTGTATATTAGAATAATCTGCAGCTCGTCCGAATAAGATAGCTTTTTTAGTAAAATCACCCTGAACTAACTCAACGCTGAGATGTTTACCCTCTTGACCTACAGGTCTAATTTTTTTTATTTGGCAATTATCAAGTCTAACTTTTGGTTTCTGATTGCCAATACCAAAGGGTTCTAAACGCTTTAGTATATCGAGAAACTCTAAATTAACCTCCTTCAAGGTAAGTTCAAGTTCATAACCGACTTCCCTCTTAGGTATTCTATTGCCTAACTTTGAGACAACCATCTCCGCAAATTTAGTTCTAAATTCTTCAATTTTTTCTTTCTTGATTGTGCAACCGGCCGCAGCAGCGTGCCCACCACATTTTTCAAATATTACAGATATTTCTTGGAGAGCCTGTGCCAGATCAAAACCCAGAATACTTCTACCAGAACCCACTGCAAATTCTGATTCTTCTAATACAAAAACTGGCTTGTTGAATTTTTCTGCTAAACGTCCGGCTACCAGACCACATACTCCCCTTTGCCAGTTAGGATCGGATAAAACCAGGCTGGGCGCATCTTCAAATTGTTTAGCCATAACCAAAGCCTCTTTATAAACTTTTTCGGTTTTTAATTTTCTGTCATTATTCAGACGCTCTAAATTTAGTCCTGCTTTTTCCGCAACAGCGCTATTTTTTGCTCTGACTAAATCTAGTGCTTGAGTTGCTGTCTCCAAGCGGCCGGCTGCATTAAGCCTAGGGCCAATCCTAAATCCGATGGTATCACTAGATAAAGCATCATCCTTATTTACCTTCTCAAGGAGCCATACTAAACCCGGCCTTCTGGTATTCTGCAAAGTTTTTAGACCAAAATGAACAATCTCTCTATTGTCGCCAACGAGCGGGACCATATCGCAAACCGAGGCAACCGCAGCTAGATCAAGCAACCATTTTTCTTGTCCATCTGGTTTACCGAATTTTACGTATAAGTTCTCCGCCAACCTATAAGCAACACCTGCAGCACATAAATCAATAAAATCAGCTTCCTCTCCTTTTTGCTTGGGATTTAGCACATAAGTCGCATCCGGCAACGTCTCCCCCACCGAATGATGATCTACAACAATAGTCTTTAAATTATTTTTACTCAGTTCCTTGATTGCCTCGTGACTATGAGTTCCATTATCTACTGTAATTACTAGATCCGGTTGAGCCTTTAATATGTCAGGAACTGAACCAACTTGTAAGCCATAGCCATCGCGCTCTCTATGCGGCAGTACTATTTTTACTGTTGCTCCCATGTTTAATAAGCACTCCTCCATTATCGCAGCTGCGCAAACGCCATCTACATCGTAATCTCCAAAAATTACAAATAGACCCTTTTGTTTAGCAACAGAGCCAATCAGCTCAGTCGCTTTATCAATATCTTTAATTTTCTTTCCGCTACCGAAAAGGCGTAAACTTTCATAGGAGGGATTTAGAAATCGCTGAACCTCTATATCATTTTCTATGCCGCGATTAGCGAGTAATTGAAGCAGCAATGGGTTCTCAAAGCCAATTTTTTTTGGTGCTGCCTTGCCTATGTTTTTCCAAATTCCAAAATCCGTCTCGATCTCAGTCGAGACTGATGCAGAATTAGCCAAGCTCTTAAGCTCTTTAGAGCTCGCCGGGGCCGTTTGGATCTGTGCCACGCAATACCTCGTCTCCGTCCTTTATTCCATCCCCGTCTGTATCAGGGTTATTAGGATCTGTGCCAAATATTCCTTCTTGCTCGTTTGTTAAACGATCATTATCTGGGTCAGCGTTAGGTCCGCCTGTTGCTTCTGATGTCGTAGTCGTTGTTTCAGTAGCAGTCGTGCCATTGGTTGTGCTAGAGCTACTTGTACTAGAGCTACTATTCATAGAATCCTGATATGCAGATAAACATTCGCTCGTAGATACCAAGGCAACTGCAGCAGGATTTGTTGGATCGAAACCATTTGCAACTTCCGTTCCATCATTAAATCCGTCATTATCGGTATCAGGATCAGCCTCATCTGTGCCACACGCTAACTCGACGGTGCCCGTGAGCCCGTCTTGATCCAGGTCACTTATATCTGCAGTAGGCTCAGTCGGTGTTGTTGGAGTTGTATTATTCTCAGGTGTCTCGTTAACTGTATTGTTAGTTGTTTCGTTAGTAGTCGTAGGCGTTGCCTCTGGCGCTGCCGGTTGTCTTAGCAAGAAGAAGTAAACACCGCCACCAACCGCGGCCAAAGCTAAAATTACAATAATTACAATCAAGATTATTTTGCTACCGCCCTTTTTCTCGGGTAACGGGGTTCTTGCGCCAGCTGCTGTCGGAGGTTTTGGAGGCATTGGAGGTCGAGGAACACCACCACCAGGAACTGGTGGAGGTGGGGGTGAAACCCTTCTTGAGCTCATACCATTAGGACTACCGCCCATAGGTCCTGGACGCTTAGGTCCTCCCGGGGAAATCTGTTGCCTCGAAGCTTGTACCGATGGAGGCACAGGCGGCCTTAATCCACCAGATGGTGGTGGAGGCGGCATTGGAGGTTTTGGTAGGTTTGGGGGAGGTTGTATTGGTTCAGCCATATGTATATAGGATACGTGTAAGAACTAATCAAGCAAGTGGATAAAATAATAGGTTATGGTTTTAGTTAGTACCATTATTTATTGCAATTTGTTCCAGTAGATCCACAATTCTCCCGGAAAAGGCCCATTCATTGTCATACCACGCGAATATTTGGACTAGCCGGCCAGCAGTTTTAGTCATTTCTAGATCAATGACCGCAGATTCAGGTCTTTGTTTAAGGTCCTGTGAGACAACTGGTTTATCTGTAACCCCAATAATTCCTTCGGCCTCCCCTCCCTCGCCAGCGACCTCAATAAATAAATCGTTTATTTGCTTGGCAGCAACGCTTTTTTTAAAAACAATATTGAGCACCGCTAAATGCACAACTGGCGTTGGAACCCGTAGGCCCTGAGCCATAAAGTTTTTGTTCATACCTGGAACAATTTTTGGGACAGCCTTATCAGCCTCGACTTCTATAGGAATAATATTTACCATTGCACTTCTTCGGCGTCGACCACGACCACTCGTCTTGTCTACAGTTTGTGATGAGTGGGTCACAGACTCCACTGCTAAAAGTGAAGATGTCTCAATCGGAAATTTCTTCTTTAACACTTTCATAACTGGTGATACGCAGGTAGCCGTACAGGAGGCATGGGACAACATTTTTTGACCAGTATTTGATAGATCACTAGCTCCCGCCACTACGATATGCGCCTGACCACCAGAAGGATAAGCACTAATGACAACTTGTTTGGCGCCTGCCCTTAAATGTCTTTTAGCCTCATCGGCATGTGTAAAAGCCCCCGTTGACTCAACCACTACATCAATTTTTTCCCGGCGCCAGGGCAATTTAGCTGGATCATCCTGCATAAATGTCTTTATGGTATGACCATTTACTTTTAACTGGTCAGTTTTATGTGAAACGGGCATTGAGAATATTCCGTAAGACGTATCTAATTCTAAAGCTTCAGCAAGTTTTTTTGAGTTGCTGTGATCATTTATTGCCGCCAGATTTAAATGGGGTGACTGTCTCTCCAATAAAATACGAGTAACAGCTTTGCCAATTCGGCCAAAGCCATTAACTGCCACATTGATTGGTTGAGGGGAAGATTTTTTGTTCATCTAAGAATTATATCACTTAGTTTTTTTGGTGCGACTTATCGAGATAATTTTGTAAAAATATAGCGGCAGCAGCAGCGTCTTTGCGTTCTCCTGCTTTGACAGAACCAGTTGCAATTTTGGTAGACAATCGCTCATCTACAAGCTCAACGCTTATTTTCTGGATAGTCATTAACTCCTTTGCAAACTCCTCAACTCTTTTGGTCATAGGCAACTCCCCACCTGCTAAACCAGTCGGACGCCCTAATAAAACAATATCTGCTTTTTCGGCCGATATTTCCTCCTTAATTTTTTCGATGAGAGAGCGCGTCTCCTTTAGATCTATAACCTTCAAAGGAAAAGCAATTTTTCTTTCTTCATCGCTAATAGCTAGACCGATATATTTAGTTCCTAGATCAATCGCTAGCACTTTGCCCATTTAGGTCCGAGTTAATACTTCGTGGCCTTTTTCTGTCACTAGGATAGTGTCTTCGAAATGCGCGGAGACCGAGCCATCCTTAGTTACATAAGTCCAACCATCGTCTTGTAACTTTATGTCTTGCTTACCAGCATTAAACATAGGCTCTACTGCTAAGACCATACCCGGAACCATCTGGGGACTGTCTCCTTTTTTGTAATAATTTGGTACTGCGGGAGGCTCATGGACGGCAGTACCAACTCCATGACCAACTAGTTCTCTTACAATACCGTAATTATTTTCGTCGCCCTCTTTTTGAACTGCTGCGCCAATGTCACTAATTCTATTGCCTGGTTTTATTTGTTCGATCCCTTTTTGGAGCGCTTTTTTAGTTACCTGTAAAAGTTTTTCAGTAGCAGGACTAATCTTGCCAACGGGAATTGTTCTGGCCATATCCGAAAAATATCCCCGATAGTTAATACCAAAATCGATTCCAACCACATCTCCCTCTTTTAAAACTTTTTTGCCAGGCAGTCCGTGTACGATCTGTTCATTAACAGAAATACAAGTACTAGCCGGATAATTTAAATAGTCCTTAAAGCTAGGCTTTACTCCTGATTCTTTAGCCAGTTTGTCAGCCAACTCGTCTATTGCGCCAGTGGTGATGCCTGGCCTGACAGTCTTTAATAACTTATCCATGACCTCATTAGCAATACGGCAAGATTCCCGGATGTGCTGAATTTCGGTACTAGTCTTTATGTAACTCATTACCGATATATCCTTGGTTCTTTAAAACGTCCATAATTTCTTTATGTACCTCTAGTGGTGTTTGCTCACCATTAATCCGAAACATTCTCCCGCCAGCCTGATACTGATCGATTACGGGCTTGACCTCTTTTTCATAAACTTTCATACGGTGCTTAATTATTTCCGGCTTGTCATCATATCGAACCACAATTTCTCCACCGCAGGCTTTACAAGCCTTTTCCGAAAAAGAAATGCCGACTGGTTTATCTCCACATTTCTGACAAATTTTTCTTTGACTCAGTCTTCTTAGCGACGTTTCGGGACTTATATCAATAAACAAATATATTGGCTCTCGATCATACTGCTCTATTAACTCATCAAAAATCTTTTTTTGGTCTAAGTTGCGAGGCAAACCATCAAAGATTAAGCCCAGACCGGGGTCGACCTCTTTTAAAAAGCGCTCCAAAATAACTTTTATGACAGCGTCACCAACCAAATCACCCGCGCGAACTATTGGCTCAATTTCCTTGCCGAGTTTTGTTCCCTCTTTTATCTCCCGCTTTAAAGCCTCCCCCATAACAAAATGCCGGAGGTCAAAATCTTTAATTAGATACTCAGCTTGAGTCCCCTTACCAGAGCCAAAAGGACCCAGTAAATCTATATTCAAAATATTTTTGTTGCTTGGCATAATTGTTTGCCTCAGCCTAGATTAACATATTGATAAGCGACCAAGACTACTAAAAAGCGCGCCTTACTGAAGACACGTACTCTTGATCCACTACTTGTGACTCTACTTGTTTTAAGGTCTCTAGGATAACCGACACAACAATCAAAAGACTGGTTCCACCGATACTGATGGTCGTTATATTAAAGACGCCTCTTAGCATAAAAGGCAAAACTGCTATAACACCCAAAAATATGGCACCGGCTGGAACAATTCTGTTCATTACAAATGATAAATATTTTGCAGTAGGAGGTCCTGGTCGAATACCCGGAATAAAGCCACCTTGTTTTTGCACATTTTCTGAAATTGATTGGGGCTCAAATACAATTGAGGTATAGAAATAAGTAAACAATATTACTAGTACAAAGTAGGTCAGCGCGTAATAAGTTTGATTATTGAAGAATTCAACTACTGCCTGTGATATGTTCGCGACAGTTTGATTATCAACGTTAGCTGTAAAATTAGCGATCAACCCTGGAAATAACAAAATAGATAGAGCAAAGATAATTGGAATAACCCCTGCATGGTTCACGCGTAGTGGTAAATGAGTAGCTGATCCACCTAAACTTCGAGTTCCTCTAATTTGTCTAGCGTATCTCACCGGAATGTTCCTTTGAGCTTGCGTAATAAAGACTACTCCCGCCACCACTATAATCATTACTGCCAAAAGACCAAGCAAAGGAGCAAAACTGCCAGACTCAAGAGTCGCCTGGGTTTGACGGTACTGGTCAGGCATTCGAGAAATAATACCGGCAAAAATTAATAGTGAGATTCCATTACCAATTCCGTATTCCGTAATAAGTTCACCAAGCCACATAAGCAAAACGCTTCCTGCGACAGCAACAATTATGACCTGGATCAATATTATTGGTGATAAGTTTTCAAAAATATTTAAAGAAGCTCCTGAGTGCAAACTTCCTCTCGTAAATACAATAATAGTGGCATAGGCCTGCACTGCCGCTAAGGGAATGGATAATATTCTAGTGTACTGGTTAATCTTGCGCTGTCCCGCCTCACCACTCTCTTTTTGGAGTTCATGAAGTTTCGGAATTACTTGAGTCAAAAGTTGTATTACGATTGACGCCGTTATGTATGGACCAACGCCGAGCATGACAATTGATAGAGACGATAAACCACCACCAGAAAACACATCCAATAGTCCAAAAAATTGATTACCACTAATAAATTCCGCAAGCCGACTAGTGTCTACTCCCGGCAGTGGCACATGAGCAATTAGACGATAAATTACCAGAATTGCAACCGTAAAAAGTATCTTCTTGCGAAGATCTTTAGACTTTAATGCCTTAAGAAACCTTTTGAACATCCTCGGTTACTCCTTTTTTGTCATTGGTATTACCCGATTTTTTGGTCGTAACTTTTTTCTCATGCTTAGTCAGCTTAATACTTCCGCCAGCCTTTTCAATCTTTTCGATAGCTTGCTTGGAGGCCTGATCTGCGTAAATCGTTAATTTCTTCTTAATCTCGCCCTGACCCAGGACTTTATAAGTTGGTACATTTGCATGAACTAGATTTGCCGATACTAATTTCTTAATTGTAATCACATCACCATTTTTAAAATGTTTATCTAACTCATCGACATTAACGGTGGCAGCTTTATCAAAACGACTATTAAAGCCCCTTTTTTTCGGCAGTAATCGATACAAAGGAGTGTGACCACCTTCAAACTGAGGTCTAACGCCTCCGCCTGATCGGGCCTTTTGACCTTTGGTTCCTCTACCAGACGTCTTACCTGCACCTGAACCTGTCCCGCGTCCTACGCGCCTTCTAGTTTTTTGGCCAGTACCCGGTAGATTGTGCAGTTTTATACTCTGATCTTTTTTATCATCTTTAGTATTGAGCATGACTATGCTTTTTTACTCTTTGTGGCTACTTTTTCTGGCTTATCCTCTTTTGCGGCAGCTGAACTCTCTGTAGATAAATCTAAACGCTGAAACGTACCCTGTATTTTTTTGCCACCTCGTCTTTTTTCTAGCTCGTCCAATGTAGCCAATTGGCTCAAAGCTGAAATAGTAGCGTTGACATTGTTAACCTTATTGGCCGAGCCGATCATCTTTGAAATAATATTTTTGATACCAGACAATTCAATTACCGGACGTATGGCACCACCCGCGATGATTCCAGTACCAGCTCTTGCTGGTTTAAATATGACATTGGCGCCTGCTTTCCTAATATGAATTTCATGAGGAATGGTGTCATTTACAATTGGTACCACCACTAAGTTTTTCTTAGCACTCTCAGTAGCTTTATTAACGGCCTGGCTCACGTCTTTGCCCTTGGCAATACCAAAACCAACTTTACCTTTTCTGTTACCAATCACTACTGTCGCTCTAAATCTAAAACGACGACCACCTGCGACCACACGTGTAACACGTGCTAGGTCTACTAGCTTTTGATCGAACTCACTTTTTGGTTTTCTGCCTCGGAAATTTCTTGCCATTTTATTTAAAACTTAAGTCCTCCGGCGCGGGCCCCTTCAGCAAAGGCTTTTACCCGCCCGTCATAGTCAAAACCACCGCGATCAAAGACTACCGTATTAATACCCTCTTTAATAGCCATCTCTGCAAATTTCTTACCAGTCACTGTCGCCCTCTCACTCTTTGTTTTGCCCTTCTCTTTTTGATCATTAATAGTCAATATTGTGACACCTTTTTCATCATTAATAAGCTGAGCAATAATTCTGGTGTTGCTTTTATAGACAGACAAGCGCGGTCTCTTGGTGGTTCCCACGACTTTGCTACGGATTCTTTTATGACGACTTGCGCGCGCCCTATTAATAATAATCATTTTCTCAGACATTAGGCTCCTCCCGCTAATGCTTCACCGGCTGCTTTTTTACCTTCCTTTATTTGGACATGTTCACCCTCATAGCGCAAACCCTTACCCTTATAAGGTTCTGGCGGACGCAATTTTCTAACACTCGCAGCAAAATTACCTAATTTTTCTGAATCTATTCCGGTAAAAATAATTTTGTCTTTTTCTACGGAAACTTCTAACCCTTCAGGAACATCAACTTTAACTGGATGTGAAAAACCCAAGTCTAAGTTGAGAGACTTTCCTTGAGCTGCTGCTTTGTAGCCAACACCGTGTACTTCGAGTGTTTTTGTAAAACCGGTCGTGACTCCAGTAACCATGTTAGCAAGCAATGCTCGGGCCAAACCCCAGCTCGCACTGTCGGCATCTGCTTGTTCAATACTAATATCTTTATCCTTATTGATCTTAACTTTTAGCGCACTAAAATCTCGCTCTAAGTTACCCTTAGGACCCTTTACTTTAACCAACCCGTCAGCAATGTCTACTTGCACGCCTTCGGGAATCGCAATAGGTTGTTTTCCGATTCTAGACATCTGATTACCAAACTTTACAAATTATTTCACCACCGACACTTTGCTTTCGTGCTTGGGCATCTGTCAAAAGACCCTTAGGTGTAGAAATTACAGCAGTACCTAATCCTTGTTGAACTCGGCGAATTTTACGACTTGGCAAATAGATGCGCTGGCCCGGTTTACTCACTCGCTCAATACCACGGATCGCCGGCATTTTTTCCGGTGCAGGTCCGTAGTTCAAACGAATAACCAATTGCGGTTTACCGTCCTCATCTACCTTCTCAATTTTTCTTAAGTATCCCTCACCCACTAAGACACTTGCTAAGGCCTCTTTTAATCTAGAATGCGGCAAAGATAGCTGTTCTTTATGAATAGCACTTGCATTCCGAATGCGGGTTAACATATCTGAAATTGGATCGTTGTGTAGCGACATATTACCAAGATGACTTCTTAACGCCCGGCAATTTGCCCTGGCTAGCCAACATTCTAAAGTCGATTCGACATAGTCCAAACTTTCTCATGTAGCCTCTTTTTCGACCACAATGCCAACATCTACGAACTAATCGGCTCGAAAATTTTGGCTTTCTATTGGCTTTTATTATTAGTGCTTTACGAGGCATCGCTTACTTTAGTTTTACCGGCTTTTTCTTTGGCATGAGCGAGCAAAGTAGCACGATCATCCTCGTCTGTCACGTCTGCAGCCGCTTTTACGGCCTCTTCGCTAAAGGGCATACCCAAGGCCTTTAATAAGGCTAAACCTTCTTTATCTGTATTGGCAGATGTCGAAATTGTTATCTGTAGACCATGTAGCTTATCAATTTGCTCAGCAGGAACCTCAGGAAATACTCCTTGCTCCTTAAGACCAAAAGAATAGTTACCTCGACCATCAAAAGAACGCGGACTAACACCACGAAAATCTCGCACACGGGGAAGAGATATTCTTACCAATTTTTCGTAGAAATTCTCCATAATTCGACCTCTGAGAGTAACAACCAACCCAACTTCTTCGTTTTCTCTAACTTTAAAAGATGAGATAGCTTTCTTGGCTTTTCTCACTACAGGCTGCTGACCGGTAATTAGACGAAGTGTTTCTACCATCGTCTCCTTAAGTTTCGAATCTTCTTTAGCTCTACCAGTTCCAATGTTAATAACAATCTTTTCGATCTTCGGAATCGTGTTCACATTTTTGTATTTAAATTCTTCCCGCAAAGCAGGAACAACTTTTTCCTTATATAGCTTGGCTAGTTCGGTACTCATTTGGTTTTCTTCTTAGTCTCGTCTTTAGTTAACGTCTTGGAACATTTTTTGCAAACGCGGACCTTTTGTTTCTTGTTACCAACTGTCTCAATCTTAAAGCCCATACGTGAGGGTTTCTTACAGCTATTACAAATCACCATGACATTATCAATATAGATAGGACCGTTAACCTCGATACGCTGACCTTTTTCACCACGTTGTTGGGATTTTACATGTCGGTAGATTTTGTTTACGCCCTCAACTACAAGCATCCGCTCATCAGGAAAGATTTCTAGAACCTTACCCTTTTTACCGCGGTCTTTTCCGGAGCGGACTAAAACAGTATCGTTTTTCTTTACTCTTAACGCCATGACTATAGTACCTCCGGAGCTAATGAAATAATTTTTTGGAATCCAAGCTCTCGTAACTCTCTCGGAATTGGTCCAAAAATG
>CAYSXT010000003.1:42043-49954 GCA_964435075.1 uncultured Candidatus Saccharibacteria bacterium | reverse complement strand
CCCGAGTCTTGACCCCGCGACTAGTAATGGCTGGTGTACCGATTCTAATTCCTGACGGATCTAAGGGTGATCTTTTTTCGTTAGGAACCGTATTTTTATTGACCGTGATACCAACTTTACCGAGAGCATCCTCTGCTTGTTGACCCGTGACAAACTTTTTACTCAAGTCCACCAGCACTAAGTGATTATCCGTGCCACCGGTTACTAAATCAAAACCATAATCTTCCATGAGATGTTCAGCTAATATTTTTGAATTGTCGACGACCTGGAGAATATATTTGCGATAGGCAGGCTTCATAGCCTCTTTTAGGGCGACAGCAATCCCCGCGATAGCGTTTTCGTGAGGTCCGCCCTGTAAACCTGGAAAAACAGCCCGATCAATCTTAGTCGCTAAATCAGGCTCTGCCATTATCATGGCACCCCTGGGACCTCTTAAAGTTTTATGGGTTGTAGTTGTTACAACATCCGTAAACGGAAAAGGACTCTCATGCACACCGGCCACAACCAAACCAGCAATATGCGAAATATCAGCCAAATGAATAGCTCCAACACTTTCAGCAATCTCCTGCATGACATCAAACTCAATTTTTCTCGGATAAGCGGTGGCACCCGAAACTAAAATTTTTGGTTTAATTTTTTTAGCCACTTTTTTGACTTGATCGTAATCAATAAGTCCGGTCTTTGGATCCACCCCATAACCTTCAGCTCGATACCCCCGACCTGAGAAACTAACTTTATGTCCATGTGTTAAATGTCCACCAGCTATTAACTTCATGCCCAAGATGCGGTCACCCAGCTCAAGCAAACCCAAATAAACAGCCATATTGGCAGGACTGCCAGAATAAGGCTGTACATTTGCTGTGGCTGCCCCAAAAACCTCTCGTGCTCGTCTAATTGCTAAGTTTTCGATTTTATCTATAAACTCATTGCCTCCATAATAACGTTGTCCAGGATAACCCTCAGCATATTTGGCCGATAAGATAGAACCGAGCGCCTCGAGCACTGCCTTGCTGGGGTAATTCTCCGAAGCAATCATTTCTAAGCCATTTTTTTGGCGAGTCTCCTCTGAGCGAATCAGCTTTACTAACTCTTGATCGGCTTTAGCGATGTTCTTAAGCATGGTTTCAGTATGCCCTACTTAAAGAAAAAGTATAAGGCACTAAATGGAACAGCCAGCCAAAAAGCGTAAGGCATTGAATCAGAAAAACTAAAGAAGATCAGCAAAGCTCCCATCATCACCAGCTTTCCAATGATAAGACTCATTTCAAAAGAAACGACCTCCTTCATGACGTGATTCTTTTTTCCGTCGGCGTAAACCGCAGAATAGGCTGGAATCATTTGGGCAAACTTACCGACTCGCGAGGTAGTGTCCCCTAAAAATAATGTCAAAGGAATATCAGAAAAAGGCCTCAGCACCCAAGAGATTAAAATCAAACCTGCTGACCAAGCATTGATTTTTAATTTCTTATACCGATCCATAATGCGCCCTGTGGCAATCGAGACAGCGATCGTTAGGATGGTTGCAAAACCGACTAATACACCAACATCAAGTGAGTCACCCAAAATAAAAAAGATAAAGAGCGGCCAAATAGTTTGAGTAATAAATTCTTCGCCGTAGCCAAACCCGCCCATAAACCGCCGAAAATATTTTTTAGCAAAAAGATGCTTAAATTGTTCTCCCCACTTGAGACTCGAGGGCATAAACTTTTCGCGAGTTGTAAACATAGGTATCACGGACAGCAACATCATCACGACTCCAAAAACATACAAAGAGGTAAAATTAAAGAATAGTAAAATTACACCACCCACAAACGGGCCCAAGGCGGACGCTAAAGTATACAAAGCATTAAGACTGCCGATCTCTCGACCCATCTGCTTTTTCTTAGAGAACCTCGCGAAGTTAGCATGATAGGCGGGCCACCACAGCGTTTTTTGTATAACTGCGATAAACGGAGCAATAAAAATTACGACCGGATAAATTGGGATCAGTGCAAGGGCAATAAAATAAGCGCTGTTAACAAACGTTGCTGTCGCCAGACTGTGCTCGTAGCCGAATTTTTTAGCAAAAGCGCCACCAAATGGGATTAAAAATAGATAAGGTAAATACACCGCCAGATTGAACAAAATAATTCCTCTGATGCTGACTCCCTGCTGATATAAATATATTGGTTCAAATAAACTAATCGCACCAACCGAGAGTTGTTGCACAGTGACAGTCGTAAAAAATTCCTTTATTTCACGACGTGGAGCAATAATAAAAGCTTTGATTCCTTTGGGAAGATCCATGCCTGGTTTAGTATAAACTAAGTTGCGATAAAGTTGATAGCGCGATCCTGTACAAAGATCTGTTTTTTTATTTCAGCACCCGCTAAAGCTCTTTTAACGCCCTCTAGCGCTTTTCCAAGGGCTGCTACCTCTTTTTCGCTTAAACCTCTAGTAACAGCCAATTTACCTCTAAATTTGCCGTTTACTTGCACCACCACGGTAATTTTTTCTTGCAAAATCTTTTTGGAGTCAAAAGAGGGCCAACTCTCACTAAATATTGAGTCCTTATGTCCCAGGCGCTGCCATAATTCTTCGGCAATGTGTGGTGCCATTGGAGCCAGCAAAATAATTAGGCGCTCATAATAGTGCGGCGCCAGCTCTGGACTATCCGCCAACAAATTATTGTACTCCATTAAGGCACTTATCGCGGTATTAAAATCTAAATTTTCATAATCTTGTGTCACTTTTTGCGTGACTTTCTCGCGTGCTAAATCAAGTGCCTTCGCTGGCGCCGCACCCTCCTCTATCTGCTCTTGCAAACGCCAAACTTTTTCCAAAAACCTTACTACTCCGGCGATGCCGTCCGTTCTCCATTTTTTTTCTTGTTCAAGAGGACCCAAAAACATTTCAAAGAGACGTAAGGCATCTGCGCCATGACGTTTAATCAAATCATCTGGATTTACAACATTACCTTTGGACTTTGACATTTTACTACCGTCCTCAGCTAAAATAATTCCTTGATTACGCAGGGTTATAAAGGGTTCATTGAAATTTAAGTGGCCGCCATCTTTAAGGGCTTTTACCCAAAATCTAGCATACAGCAAATGCAGCACAGCATGCTCAGCCCCGCCGATATAAAAATCAACAGGTAACCAGTCTTTGACTGATTTTTTTGACCACGCCTCTTTTTGATTGTGCGGATCCGCGAAGCGCAAAAAGTACCAGCTTGATCCGGCCCACTGCGGCATAGTATTGGTCTCACGTTTGGCCGGGCCATCACATTTTGGACAGGCAACGTTGACCCACTCTTCGATATCAGCTAATGGCGACTCCCCTGTTCCTGTCGGTTGGTATTTTTTTACCTTAGGAAGTTCTACTGGTAAATCTTCCTCAGGTACCGCAACTGCTCCACACTTTTGACAATGGATAATAGGAATCGGCTCTCCCCAATAACGCTGGCGAGAATAAACCCAGTCGCGCAGTTTATAATTGACAGCCGCCGCTCCTTTTTTGTTTTTAGCCAGCCACGCCGTTATTTTTTTACGGGCCTCGGGTGATGTGAGGCCGGAGTAAGTTTCTGAATTTATTAAGCGCCCCTCGCCCACATAGGCCTCTGAGGCCTTTTTATCCATACTCTCCAGGGTTGGCGTGCTGGCCGCATCAGGTTCAATTACCAATTTAATCGGTAATTTATTAGCCTTTGCAAAATCCCAGTCGCGCTCATCGTGGGCCGGAACAGCCATGATTGCACCTGTGCCATATCCAGCCAATACATAGTCCGCCACCCACACCGGAACTTTTTTCTGGTTGACCGGATTGATCGCATAAGTGCCAGTAAAGACTCCTGATTTGTCTTTGGCGCTGGTTCTTTCTAAGTCAGATTTATTTTCCGCTTTTTTGATGTAGGCCAAGACCTCACTTTTTTGCTCTTTGGTCGCCAGTTTTTGTGCCAAGGCATGCTCAGGTGCCACGACTAAATAAGTCGCGCCAAATAAAGTATCGGGCCGCGTGGTAAATACCTTTAGCGATTGATCAGAATCGACAATTTCAAAGAGAACATCGGCGCCCTCGCTACGCCCAATCCATTTACGCTGCATCTCCTTGATACGCTCGGGCCAGTCTAGATCATCAACATCTGCCAATAAACTATCCGCATATTCTGTAATTTTTAATAACCACTGCCGTAGATTCTTCTTACTCACTAAACTTCCGCAGCGCTCACACTCACCATTGATTACTTCTTCATTGGCCAGGCCTGTTTTGCAGGAGGGACACCAGTTGATGGCTACCTCAGCCTCATAGGCGAGACCTTGTTCAAAAAGTTTGAGAAAGATCCATTGCGTCCACTTATAATAGCTTGGATCCGTCGTATTAACTTCGCGCTCCCAATCGTAACTAAAGCCCAAGCTTTGCAGCTGTTTTCTAAAATTATTGGTATTACGCTCGGTAGTGATCCGAGGATGAATCCCAGTTTTTAAAGCGTAGTTCTCAGCTGGCAGACCAAAAGCATCCCAGCCCATGGGATGTAAAACATTTTTTCCGCGCATGCGATTAAAACGAGCCACTATATCCGACGCCGTGTAACTCTCGACATGCCCAACATGCAACCCATCGCCAGACGGATAAGGGAACATGTCTAAAACATACATCTTGTCTTTGGGACTGGTTTTTTTTGGCGTTTTAAAAGCCCCCGACTCAAGCCAAAACTTTTGCCATTTAGGTTCTATTTTATTAGGTAAATATTTGTCAGCCATTTAGTTTAAATACATGCTCGGCGTTAAGGGTTGTTGCTTGAGCTAGTTCAGCGTAAGAGATTTGTCGTAAATCGGCAATAAACTGGGCGATCGTTACGACCTCGGCAGGTTCATTACGCTTACCGCGTCGTGGCACCGGAGTTAAATAAGGCGCGTCAGTCTCTAAGAGTAATCTATTTAGTGGAACCACCTTAGCCGCCTCTCGAAGAGCCTCAGTTCTCTTGTCAAAGGTCACTATACCGCCAAACGCAATGTAATAACCTAACTCTACTAATTGCTTTAGTTGCTCTGCATCTCCGGCAAAAGAGTGAACAACGCCAGGCAAACCCTTAGCCTCAGTTTTTACCAGCTTGATGAGATCATCATACATAGCGCGACAATGTAATATTATTGGCAAATTTGTTTTTTTTGCTAAGGCAGTCTGCCGTCTAAATGCCTCCTGCTGTATTGTTAAGTCCGAGCCCTCATGTTTTAAATCCAGACCAAACTCGCCAATGGCTACAACCTTTGGGTCTTTGGCTAATTGTTCGATTTCCTTGTAAGCACTTTCTAGATCAGGCACAAGAAGAGCCTGAGGATGTAATCCTACAGCCGCAAAAATATTGGGATGAAGTTGCGCAAAATCCACGGCCGCTCTACTGGACTCCAAATCGCTGCCGGGATTGATTAGTCTCGTAACACCCTGGTTAGCAGCACGAGCAATTACCTCATCGCGATCATCATCAAACGCAGGATCAGTAATATGAACATGCGTATCTATGATTTCTGGAACTACTGGCCGCTTATTCATGTCCGCTTTTATTTTTTATCTTGAAATTCTTTTGGCGCTAGAACTAAAACAAACTCACCCTTAATCGGCAAATCGCTCTCCGGCAATCCGGCAATCACTTGTACGGGACCTCTCAGAGTCTGTTCATAGACTTTGGTTAACTCGCGCGAAACACTCAGATAGCGCTCCGGCATTAATTCATTTAGAGAATCCAAAGTTTTTCTGAGCCGATGCGGAGACTCGTAAAAAATAATTGCGCTCTCAATATTATTAAGCCCCTTAAAAAATGTTTCGCGCCCTTTTTTATGAGGAACAAACCCCTTATAAACAAATTGATCCATCGGAAACCCTGAAATGCTAGCGGCTGCGATAGCCGCATTTGGACCCGGCACAACCTTAACTTCATGGCCCGCATTCTTAATCAAAGCGACTAATAATCCACCCGGATCATTAATGCCTGGCGTGCCTGCTTCGCTAATTAAAGCGACATCTTTACCGGCTTCCAGTTGCTTTTGAACTGGCTCTGAATTTATTTTTTTACCCGCAACAAATATAGGCACAACTTTAGTGGCTATCCCGAGAGGTTTCAGTAGCTTAGTGCTCTTAAGCGGTGCTTCACTGATTATCAGTTGCACTTGATTTAAAACTTCTATCGCCCTAGACGATATATCTTGCTTATTTCCTATGGGTGTCGCCACCACAAACAATTTTGCCATTACCCTACTCTGCCTCATACACAGCTTTTGAGCAAAATTTTTTTAAATCGTTTATACTATTTTAATGAAATATATCGTCGGGAATTGGAAGATGAGTCCCGAAACTTCCAAGGAGGCAGCAAAACTGCTAGCAGATGTTAAGAAAAATATGCCCAAAAATCTAAAGGGTGTAAAAGTCATTTTGGCACCCCCTTTTGTCTATTTACACAAACTAGGGCGAAACATAAAACCCTTTACACTTGGGGCTCAAAATGTGTTTTGGCGAGACAAAGGGGCTTTTACCGGAGAGATATCCGCGCCTATGCTCAAATCTTTGGGAGTTAAATACGTTAACATTGGCCACACTGAAAGACGCGTTTTTGCTGATGAGACAGATGCCCAAGTAGAAAGAAAAGTATATACCGCCATAGATTACAGAATAACCCCGATCGTTTGTGTAGGCGGTGCTAAAAAACCAGCGCGTGGCATAAAAAAAACTAAAAAACTGGTCAGAACGCAGCTAAAATTTAGACGTTATTTGACAGCGGACATGCAAAAAAAAATCCTGATCGCTTTTGAGCCCCAAGACTCCATTGGCACCGGCAAAGCTGCTCAACCTAAGGAGATCGAAGAAATGCTTGATTTTATCAGAGTGCGTATGCCCGAGGCGCAATTGCTTTATGGTGGCAGTGTTAGCAGCAAAAATGCTAAACGGTTACTAAAAATTAAAACCCTGGATGGGCTTTTAGTGGGTGGTAACAGTTTAATACCAAAAGAATTTGCCAAGATCATAAAAATCGCTACACTGGTCGATTAATTATGTTTATCGGTATACACATGCTTACGGGCGCAGCGATTGGAGCTGTTGTCCCGAATCCAGTCGTGGCTAGCAGTTTAGCTGTGACCTCACATTATACGATTGATCATTTACCACATTGGCATTATTTACCGCGGTATCAATCAAAATTTGAAGATCTCTGGAAAATTGGTATAGAGCCTCTAATTAGTTTTCCTTTATTTTTTGCCCTCGCTTGGGTTTTTAAATGGGATTCGCGGATATTGATTCCAGCTTTAGCAGCTACTTTGCCAGATGTTATCGAGGGCCTGCAGTTTATTCTTAAATCTAAAGCTCTTGATTGGCATAGCCGCTTGCATACCTTTGGCCACTGGCAAGTACGACTGCTACCAAGTCTACCGATCTTTTTTACGCTTATGGCTCTTACGAGTTTTATTATTTACTCGGCCTATTAATATAGTAAAAACCCTATACTAGTATTAAAATTAGGCCCTAAACGGTCGGGGTAGGACTATTTTTCTTAAATTTACCTTCTTGGAAGACATCTTTGCCGAATTCGAAAATTGCAATAGTAATTGGTACTGCCAGTAAAATGCCTACGAAACCAGCCAATTTTGCCCCAATCAGCAAAACCAAAACAATTATTACCGGACTTAGGCCGATAGTTCGTGACATGATACGCGGCACTAAAACGTGATTCTCAAGTTGATTGACCACAACGTATAAAATTAAAACAAAGAGTGCCAATATTGGTCTTTGAGTTACCGCCAAAAATAGCGCTGGAATAATTGCCACGATAGGACCAATAAATGGAATAAATTCTAAAAGACCTGCCAATAGTGCTAATACTAAAGCAAAATCAACGCCTATGATGAGTAGGCCGATATAGATCAAAATGCCCACAATCAGACC
>CAYSXT010000003.1:0-41943 GCA_964435075.1 uncultured Candidatus Saccharibacteria bacterium | reverse complement strand
AACAAGTTGCGTAATGCCTCGGTGACCTCAGCTTCGCGGGCTAGATCTTGCAAGCGCTCAAATATTGTTAGCTCCCCGCCTGAGAACAAAGCTGGTAACTGTGTAATTAACTCACTGACCTGCTGAGCAATAGGTGGGACCAAAAGCGTCACCACGCCAGCCGCTACACTGATTATTAAAGCGTAAATCGTCAAGATGCTGACTGCCCGCGGGATTTTAATGCGACCTAGTTGATCAACTAAGGGATCAATAGCAGAGGTAAAAATAAAAGCAAAAATAACAATAATCACTATGTCCCTGATAAGCCACAAAAAGCCCAGCAGCAATAAAAAGCCCAACGTTTTGAGAATTGTCCCTGTTGAAATACTGATCGTATTATTTTTTAGCAACGGAGCTGCCATATAGCTAACTTTAGCTTAGCGAAACTCTCTGAGCAACTTTTCAAAAGGGGCCGTGCTCTTGTGTGGACCGATAACGGCTAAATTAAGTTTAGCAGGATCCATTACGTCCTGTGCCACCTCTTGCACCTGTTTTCTGGTAACTTGGTTTAGACGATCGATTAAATCTTGAACTGTATGCATTTTCGGCATAAAGAGAGCTTGTTTTGCTATCCAACCGGCATACGAGTCGGATTCTTCTAGCTGTAAGGCAAGATTACCGGTCATAAACTGCTTGGCCCGACGAAGCTCTTCGGCCGTGACAAGATTTTTTTTAAATCTAGTCAGCTCCTTAAGAATTGCCTTGATGGCATGTAAGGTTTTTTTGGCGTCCAGGCCGGCCCTAACGTAAAAGGCGCCTAGATCCTCATAACTAACGACTGACGTGCGGACACTGTAGGCCAGGCCCATGTTCTCCCTGATTTTTTCAAATAAGCGCGAACTCATACCTGAGCCCAATATTCCATGAATCACATCTAAAACCGGCAACTGAGGATGATTGTAGTCGTAGGCCGGAAACCCTAAAGCAATTTGAGTTTGTTCGGTTGTCTTATTAGAGAGAACAATCTGCGGATCTTTTTGGTGGTAGCGACAGGAGAAAAACGGTAACCGCCGACGGGGCTTAAGTTTGCCAAAATACTTTTTAACTTGTGCCTCTACTTTTTTGGGAGAAACGGCTCCGGTAGCAATCACCACCATATTACGCGGATGGTAGTAGGTTTCCCAAAATTTTCGTAGTCCAGCACTGGTCGTGGCCAACACAGAATCTTTAAAGCCTGCAATATCACGACCCAAAGGAGTCTTGCCAAAGATACGTTGCTCAAATAAATCTTCAATACGAAAAAGTGGATTGTCCTCATACATACGCATTTCTTCCTGGATTACAGTTCGCTCACGCTTTACAGCTCCAGGAGAAAACTTTGAGTTATTAAGAATGTCTGCAATTATTTCCAAACTCTTATCAAAATATTCTTTGGCAGATTTAATGTAATAGCCCGTCCAGTCTTTACTAGTAAAAGCGTTATATTCAGCGCCCAGACTATCTAACTCGCGAGTCACCATGCGTGGAGTGGGACGTTTTTTGGTCCCTTTAAACATCATGTGTTCCAAAAAATGCGACATGCCAGCCACTTTGTCCGTCTCGTAGCGCGACCCCACCTGATAGACTACGTAAATAGTGGCAGCTCGGGTGCCCTGCATTGGCAGGGAATAAAAGCGTAAGCCGTTTGGGAAAGTTGATTGGTAAAGTTTGGCCATTATTCCAGCGGGAACATCTTATTGATCAGCTCAGAACCAAGATCTTTTATCTTAATGCGTTTTTGCTCCATCGTGTCTCGTTCACGAACCGTTACTGCATCGTCTTCTAATGTATCAAAATCAATAGTTAAGCAGTAAGGTGTCCCAATCTCATCCTGGCGACGATAGCGCCGACCAATAGAGCCGGTCTCATCATATTGCACGCTCAAATATTTTCTAACCATGTTTTTAATCTCCTCGGCTTTTTTCTTGAGCTCTGGCTTTTTCATTAGCGGCAGAATCGCGACTTTAACAGGTGCGACCCGAGGATCAAACTTCATGACCACTCTTTTTTCGCCTTTGTTTTCTTCTTCGTGATAGGCATCCAGCAAAAAGACTAAAGAAGCGCGGTCTGCTCCAGCAGACGTTTCTACTACATGTGGAATAAACTTCTTTTTGGATTCCTGATCAAAATATCGCATATCCTTACCAGATTTTTCCATATGATTTTTTAGATCAAAATCTGTTCGATAATGGATACCCTCTAACTCTTTTGTTCCAAAGGGGAACTTATACAACACATCAGTAGCCCGCTTAGCGTAATGGGCTAGATCTTCCGGTCCATGATCCTCTAGCTCTAAATTGTCGGCCTTAATACCCAGATCCTGGTACCACTTTAGGCGCTTGTCGCGCCAAGCTTCAAAATGATCCTCGGGTGTCTCCCCCTTTTTTGATAAATCAGGAGGAAGCACAAAATACTGCATTTCCATTTGTTCAAACTCACGCATGCGATAAGTAAAGTTTTTTGGTGTTATTTCATTTCTAAAGGCTTTACCAATCTGAGCAATTCCAAAAGGTGGCTTAAGTCGCATGGCAGACCAGGTTAGCTCGGCATCAACGTAAATACCTTGAGCAGTCTCGGGTCGTAGATACACCTTATGCTGATCGTCTTTGAGGGGTCCCATGTGCGTTTCAAACATTAAATTAAACTCACGAGGTTCAGTTAAAGTACCGGCACAAACAGGACAAGCTTTGATTAGTTTTTCTTCGGTTGGTTTTGAGATCTCATCAGTTCTAAAGCGACGATGGCATTCTTGACACTCTTGCAGCGGATCACTAAAACCTTCGACATGACCACTGGCCTCCCAGACTTTAGGGTGCATTAAAATTGAGGCATCAAGACCAACGATATTATCATTTTCTCTTACCATAGAATGCCACCAGAGCCGTTTTATATTATTTTTTAATTCCACCCCTAAAGGCCCGTAATCCCAAGAATTGGCTAATCCACCGTATATTTCGGAGCCGGGAAAAATAAAGCCTCGCCTTTTAGCGAGGGATACAATTGTGTCCATCGTTGGCATAAAAACTAGAATAGCATAAATATTTTAGCGAGCACGCTGCAAAATCAGAGCAGCGACTCCGACATCGCCGGGCTTTTTTTCCTCGCCTCGGCCTTTAAATTTTTTAATGGCCTCAGCGATGGTCTTGGCCTCAGGCATAACTGTGCGTAGCCCCTCATTCAAAACGAGCTGTCGATGGGTCTCATAAGTACGTAGCGCCAAAAGCTGGACTTTAAAAGTGCAGCCCTTGGCTTCAAAGTTTTCGCCAACGGCAAGCGCCATAAGCTCGTCGTTAATAGTGGTAACTTTTACCACTTTTTCGTTAGCGGCCAGTCGTTCGCAATCTTTTTTATTTAACTTTATTGGAGACATTTAGGTTTTAAGGAATTTTTTGAGTCTCAACGTCAATGATTTTTTCTTTGCGCTCCTCGCTAGTCCAATCATCTTTGGCGCTAAAGATTTGGTTAGTAACCAGTAACTTATTGGAACCACTCTCGTTTGCGGATGGCGTGACTTTAACTCTAAAGGTAGCTGTAAAATTAGGCTGTAAGGTGCCTACGTTGGCAGGCACTCGACCAATGTTCCACACTAATTGTTTTTTACTGCTGTTATAGGCTAAATCCTCACCAACCGAAACACTACTGGAGCCCGTAACAAATTCTGCACCGGCAGGAATCTCACCGACCAAGCGCGCTCCACTCAAATCGTTATAACTATTATTTAAGGACCAGGTAATGTCATAAACAGTTTCTGTTCCGACTTCTGGAGGATTTGGACCAGAGACTACCGATGACGTGGCTCCCACGTTTATGCCGGCACGATATTTTACGGTAACCGGATTACCGTCCACACTAGCCGAACCAATTTTTATTTGCGGTTTTGTGACCGTCGAGAAGTGCTTATCAGCTGGACCGTTGACCGGCACAGTGCGATATGGCGTGACTGAGAATATGACCTGGCCTGTTTGACCAGACTCCAGCGATCTTAGCGTCGGCACTGAAACACCATCCCAAACAATTGTCTTACCTTTGATGGAGCCTCCGTTTTGCGCGCGCAGTGTAGTTAGATCCCAAACTCCCTCCGTAAAGTCAACCTCAAGAACCAAATTTGAGACACCCGAGGGACCAGTATTTGTGTAATCTATCGCGTACAGCAACGAAGTCTCCGAGTCAGCCAAAACCTCCTGCTTGCCGTTGACGTTTTGCGTGATCGTAATCTCCGGTTGGCTGAGCTTGATAACTTTTTCAATCTCAGTTTGTTTCAAAAATTCACCATTATCGTCCAAAAAGCCGGCTTCAAAAACAAACCGCTTAACCTCGCCCACATTACCGCCGAGGGTGCCATCGATATTAAATTCCAGTTTTTCGCCAATGCCAAGCTCGTCAACATCCCATGTATCATTATCGATGCCTGGTTCTGGCTCAGCCGTGTTGTAGGTAAAGCCGCCCGGATAAACAGCCCTTACCCTGATTTTAGATAGTGGACGCTCCTCATTGTTTTCTAAATCAAGATTTAAGCTGACTGTATTATTGGGTAGTACGGAGGCCGGAGCATCTGCATTAAAAGAAAAAGCAGCTGTCTCGATCGTCGTTGTAAATGTCCCATCCACCTGAAGCACTTCATTACTCCCCACGGGCGTAAACTGAAAACGCGCAATAATAGTTTGTTCCGTCTTAACACCTCCAGTGAGTCGGCCACTTATCCGGACCACCGCTTCATTGCCGGGAGCGATAGGTTCAAAAGAATATTCAGTACCAGGTGCGTTATCAGCTAATGGATCTGCAGAGGTAAAACTAAATCCATCAGGGTAAATAACTACGAGGCGGTTTTCATTTAAGATATTTTTAGAGTTGTTTACAATTTTTACCTCATAAGAGATGTCGCTACCGAGTGTCACTCGCTCAGGTCCGTCGACTTGGACCAAGACACTCTCAGCAATACCGACCTGGCCCGCCCTTTGCGCTACCAACACAATCACAACAATTATCACGATCAATGCTAAGCCGCCCGTGATGTACCACCATTTTTTTTGATCAAGAATTCCTAACAAATTAAATTTACCAGGTTTTTTCCCGATTTGGGGCACGGTGCGAGGTCCAAGGGGAGTTTCTGTTGGGGAGTAGTTTTCTTTTGGTTTCCTTTTGAATAGAGCCATAATATTAACTAGTTACTAGTTTATCTGTTAAACGCGCACTTTTGTAGTCCCGATCTGTGTTCCATTCAAAAAAGGCTTTAATAAGCGCCGAAACTTGATTAATTATAGCCTTTTCTGAAGAATTATTCTCCAGGGAGAACAAATCCTGCTCTAATAAAAAGTGCAAAAGGCTTAAGCTATCTGTATTAAGTGTAAAGTTGGTTGGCGCCGTCACGCTGCACTTTTTATGCACCAAGCCTCCACGCGAACTACTAAAATAAATCTCAGCTTGTTCTAAATCACCTGACGGTTCGCCTGACTGGTCAATTGAGATGACACGTTGGCAAGAGATGCACTTATCCAACTCAGGAGAAAAACCTTGGCGCGCTAAAAGTTTTAATACATAACCTGCCGCGATAAGCGGTGTACGATCTTGAGCAATATTTTTTAATTGGGTTAGCGCCTCTATCAGTAAATCAAAAACTTGGCTGTCTTTTTGGTTCTCATCAAAGAGAGTATTAGTCGCTTCTAAAACCTGAAACATTACCTGTAACTTTTTAAAATTATCTCCAGATTGGCTGGGCCCTATAAATAGCTGGCGGGTCTCCGCCTGAGTTACCAAAGCGAGTCCCCTAGTCTCTATATATAAAACACGGGCTAAGCGACCGGGCTCTAGGTGACCCGCCATACGACTAGTCAAACGCCTCACCCCCTTGGCCACAACTGTCTGCTTGCCTAGATTCCGTGAGAACACAGTTAGCATGCGATCAGCCTCACCAATATCACGTCGCGATAAAACGACGGCTTCCATTGAAAAACTTCCCATATATTTATCTTAGGTCTTTTTTACACCAAGCCAAGCCTGATGTTTGTTAAAGACAAAATCCTCTGAGACGTCAACATCGTCTGCTTTTTTATCCAGTAGATCCTTGGCCAAAGTTTCATCCATGATTATTTTCTTGTGTTTTTTTACCGCTTCGTTCAATAAGTTGTCCTGAGACTCGATTGTCAGACTTATTCGGTCACTAACCTCGTAGCCCGCCGTTTTGCGTAGCTCCTGCGCTGCTCTAATTAGCTCTCTGACCAAGCCCTCCTGTTCTAACTCTTTAGTCACTGTAAGATCAAGGCCGACCAGCATATCACGATCACCGGCCACTGCCAGACCTGCTTTTGCTTTGTAGGTAATTTTCACATCCTCATTATCTAGATCTTGACCATCAACTTTAACCCCCTTGGCATCTATCTTTGCTTTCCCAGCCGCTAAAGCTTTTTGAATCTCTTTAACTTTTGCTCCATATTTTTTACCAGCCACTGCAAAGTCCAGAGCTACTATTGGTTTACCTAACTCCTCTGCCTTCTTGACGTAGGTTATTTCCTTAACGTTGACCTCATCTTTAATTAACTCTTCCACATCCGTTGGAAGTTTATCTAGTCCAGGTAGAGCAACCTCTAACTGAGCTAACGGTTGTCTTACCCTAACATCAGCCTCTTGTCTCGCAGCTCGACCCAGAGAGGCCAGGCGGCGACCCAAGCGCATTTGGTCAACCATCTTTTGATCTATCTTGCTCCCAAACTTAGGCCAGTCTGTTAAATGAACAGATTCTGGTCCCTGCTCGTCTTTATAGAGGCCGCCGCCTGTTAGATTCTTATAGATACTCTCTGCGGTAAAAGGTGCCAGGGGTGCTAACAGCTGCGCCAATTTAACCAAAACATAATACAAAGTCTCCTCAGCTTGCTTTTTGTCGCTATCGTTCTCTGACTTCCAAAAACGGCGGCGGCTGCGGCGAACATACCAATTAGAAAGATCATCAATAAACCTCTCAATGGCACCTACGGCTGGTGTTACATCATAAGCTTCTAAGTAGTTTGTAACTTCTGAAGTGAGCATTTCCAGTTCTGCCAAAACCCATTTGTCTAAGACATGTTTAACTTTTGGCGCGGTTTTAACTCCCTTGGGCTCAAACTCATCAATATTTGCATAGGTAACAAAAAAGCTGTAAACGTTCCAGAGCGGTCTAAAGAAGGCTCTAGTTGCCTCCTCAACCACAGAATCGCCATAGCGCCTCGGCAACCATGGATCAGCTCTAAAAATAGACCAGCGCACATTATCAGCACCATGCTTTTCCATAAGTGGCAACGGCTTAATCACATTTCCAACCGACTTTGACATTTTTGTGCCTTTTTCGTCGAGGATGTGGTTAGTACAAATGACATTTTTGTAAGAACTCTCCCCCGTCAACATGGTTGCAGTCGCCAGCAAAACATAAAACCAACCACGTGTCTGGTCAATCGCCTCACATATAAAGTCTGCAGGATATTGAGATGTATACAATTCTTTTGAACCTTTTTTGTGCGGATAACCCCACTGACCCCAGGGCATGTTACCGGCATTGAACCAGCAATCCAATACATCGGGATCCCTAGTCATCTCTCCCTCACACTTTTCGCACTTGAGCTTGACCGTATCAATCCAGGGTTTATGCAGATCCAAATCTTTATCGACCGGAACCTCCTCAATGGCATGCTTACGCAGCTCATCTACATTTTCGATGACCGTCATGTGTTCACACTTGTCACAGTTCCAAACTGGTAAGGGTGTCCCCCAAAAACGAGAGCGAGATATTGCCCAATCCACATTGTTCTCGAGCCATTTTCCAAATCGACCTTCTTGAATATGTTTTGGTTGCCAATTTATTTTTTTATTGGCCGCAATCATTTGATCCTTGATTGCTGTCGTCTTTATGAACCAGCTCGACTGCGCGTTATAAATCAGTGGGTTGTTACAGCGCCAACAAAACGGATAACTATGGTTGTACGGGTCTGCTTTAAACAAAAGCTCTCTATCTTTTAGATCTCGCACAACATCCTTATCGACCTCTTTAAAAGACTTACCCTGCCATTTTTTTACCTCCGGTTTTAAATTGCCATCAACATCCAGGTGCTGAATCAAAGGCAGTTTATACTTACGAATTACCTTGTAGTCATCCTCGCCATATGCCGCCATATGCACGAGCCCAGAACCATCCTCAGTTGTAACAAAATCCTCTGCGACTATGTAAAAAGCTTTTTCCTTAGGCTTAAAAAAGTTGTAAGGCGGCTCATATTCTAGATTAACTAGATCCTTACCATCTACCAGGTCTGAGATGTCATGACTTTGATCACCCATTAACTCTTTAACACGTCCCTCAGCCATTATTAAAGTCTCACCAAATTCAGTATGAACCTTGGCGTACTTTACTTTGGGCCCTACCGCAACGGCTACGTTAGCGATCAAGGTCCAAGGCGTAGTCGTCCAGATTAATAAGTAGGTGTTTTTCTCGTTCTTAAGTTTGAATTTAACGTAGACAGCTGTATCAGTTACATCTTTATAACCTTGTGCGACCTCGTGGCTTGAGAGACCAGTACCACAACGCGCGCAGTAAGGCAGAATTTTAAAGTCTTTATATAAAAGACCTTTTTCGTGAGCCTGCTTGATTACCCACCAATCCGTTTGGATATAATCGTTAGTCAAAGTAGCGTAGGCATCCGTCATATCTAAGAAACGACCGATACGAGTTATGGCCTGCTCCCACTCCTTTAAGTAACGAAATACTGTATTGCGACAATACACCACATATTTTTTCATGCCGTAGTTGTGAATGTCTCTTTTTGAATCGAGACCCAACTCTTTTTCGGCTTGGAGCTCGACTGGTAAACCGTGAGTATCCCAACCGGCTTTTCTCAAGACTCTGTAGCCTTGCATTGTTTTAAAGCGTGGCCAGACATCTTTAAGGGCTGACTGCATGATATGGCCGATATGGGGATCACCGTTAGTGCCAGGCGGTCCATCAAAAAAGACATAATCACCCTTGGCTCCAGGATTGCCTTTTTCTCTTTGATCAATAGTTTTTTGGAAAATATCCTGGCTAGCCCAATAATCTAGGACTTCGTGTTCTAGCTTAGGAAGAGACTGTTTTGGGTCAACTGCTTTAAAAGGCATGATACAGGCGATATTAGCAGTCTTTTTCTCCACAACCAAGCCTGTGAAATTTACGTTATACTGTAAGTACTTAATTTAATAAAAAAATATGGCAGACAACAACAACCAAGCAACAAATCAGCCAGTCGGTCAAGCACCAGCTAACCAAACCAGCACCAATGGTTTCGCAATAGCCTCATTAATTATGGGTCTAATTCCAGGATTGAACATCCTAGCGATCATCTTTGGTTTCGTAGCCTTAAGTCAGATTAAAGCAACCGGACAAGGCGGCAAAGGTATGGCTATCGCCGGATTAGTACTTGGCTTTGCATCGTTAATAATCGTTACGATTATTATTTTGTGGTCAGTTATTTTCGTTAGTGCAGTAACAAACGACGTAATCCGATCCGCTCCCGTAGAAGAATTAGACACATTATTCAACCAGGTTAACGGACTAGATGGATCGTTTAATATAACGACTCCGTAGTATTTCTTGATACTAATAATAAAAGGCCCGGCTAGTCCGGGTCTTTTTTGTTTAGAGTACGATTTACTATTCTACATTTTGTTTGGAGCGTGTATGCCAAGTAGGCTTAAGCCATTTTTTAGGACCACGGCTACTGTACTAATCAAGAAAAGACGTTTGTCTCTTAAGTCGTCGGGCGCCTTTAGAATCTGATGTTTTCCATAAAAAAGATTGAACAGACCAGCCAACTCAAATAGTTCAGAAGCTAATAAGTGCGGCATCCTTTTTTTGGCGGCATTCGAAACTACTTCTGTGTAGCGAGTTAAACGTCTTAGCAAGAGTTGTTCTTCCGGTTCAGAAAATTCTAACGGTTTATTTTTTAAACTACCTATCTCAGCCAGTTTGAGCGGTTTTACTTTGGCTTTATCGAGAATGCTTTGTATACGCGCATAGGCATATTGCAAGTAAGGGGCCGAATTACCCTCCAGCGACAACATCCGATCAAAATCAAAAGAGATATTTGTTAAACGGTTTTGTGATAGGTCATGATACTTAATGGCACCGATGCCAACTTGTTTGGCCACCTGATTTCGATTTTTAAGCTCAGGATTTTTTTCCTGGATAATTTTGTCAGCCCGTTCAACCGCCTCATTCAAAATTTCGAGCATATTGGAGAACTTACCTTTGCGCGTGCTCATTTTTTTGCCGCCTGTTGAGTAGAGACCGTGCTTAACATGCTCTAGCCTATCAGCCCACTCAAAACCCATTTTTTTTAACACGTCAAAGAGTTGCCTAAAGTGTAACTCTTGCTCTATCCCAACCTCATAAATCATTTTAGAAAACTTGTAACGCTCATAGCGGTCTTGAGCAGCAGCTAACTCGCGAGAGGCATAAAGACTCGAATCATTGGTTTTTTGAATTAAAAATGGTGGCAGACCCTCTTTTTCGAGATCAACAATAAGAGCCCCTTGGCTTTTCGAGAGCAAATGCTTCTCCTCCAGTAACTTTAGATTCTTATCCAACTGTCCTACGTAGGTTGACTCACCCTCAACCTCATCAAACTCGACCTCCAATAAATCATATATTTCTTGATTATCCTCCAACGTAGCTTTTCTAAATTTCTTCCATTGCTTATTTGCAGCCGAATCTCCTTCTTCTAATTTTTTGAAAGCGGCGCGGGCTTGTTCGTCCAACTTTGGATCTTTCTCAACCTCATCATGAAATTTTACATAAACTCGGAGCATCTCTATCGTAGGCGCCGCTTTAAAAGCTTTTTTATCACCCCACTTTTCAAAGCCGACAAGCAATTTTCCAAACTGGGTTCCCCAATCGCCTAAATAATTTATCCGAACAACCTCATGCCCCGTTGCCTCTAGTAGATTTGCAATGGCATCACCATTGACCGTCGAGCGTAGGTGGCCAATACTCATCGGCTTTCCCACATTGATGCTGGAGTATTCA
This sequence comes from uncultured Candidatus Saccharibacteria bacterium, assembly GCA_964435075.1. Lineage (GTDB taxonomy): Bacteria > Patescibacteriota > JAUYIX01 > JAUYIX01 > JAUYIX01 > CAYSXT01. The sequence continues at coordinate 30,908 of CAYSXT010000003.1, read as the reverse complement.
ACAATCACCGGACCTAAATCCTTTTTTTGCTCCACTCTTCCATAATTTTCTTGAGTCTCAATGACCAACGCGGCATTAGCTACCAGGTATTTTTCACAGAGCCAAATATTAATAAACGGCCCCTTTGCCTCGACTCTATCTATTATGTCGGATGCGCTTTGCCAATCGGTATCTTTTGCTAAATCTTTTATATCAAGCGTGGGTAAATTTGAGTTTAAGAAGGTAGAAATTTCCCGGGCCACCTCAGCCGGGTTTTTCTTTAATTGCTTGGCCAAACTAAAAGCTATAGCACTAGAAAAATCCCCATGGTCTTGTTCTGCCGGCCTCTCAACAGGAATATCACCAATATCCGACGTATTTAGGGCTCCCTCAACCCCGACACGAATTATTTGTTTAAGTTCTTCTATAAACATATAGGTAAAGACATGTAGGCATAATAACATCACAAAAGTTCTTCGGCATGTTAGCTTCTATAAGTAATAAAGCAAAACAATGCCAACCTACGCTATCAATAAACGAGCCAAGGGAGACTATAAAATTTCGGATAAATTCGAGGCTGGTATTCAATTGTTAGGACATGAGGTCAAATCGGTAAAACAGGGCGGCTTAAAGCTGGTTGGCTCATATGTAACCATCCAACAAGGGCGACCAACGTTAATAAACGCCCATATAGCGCCTTATAAACCGGCTGGGGTTATTAAGGCTTATGATCCAAAAAGAACCAGACAGCTTTTACTGAATAAAAAAGAGATTCGTTCTCTAATAGGGATAACTAACGAAAAAGGTATAACGCTAGTACCTTTGAGGGTTTATAGTAAGCGCAATCTAATCAAGCTTGAGTTTGGTGTGGGACGAGGGGCTCGTGAATATGAAAAGCGGGACAAACTCAAAAAACGAGATTCTGATCGGAATATTAGGCGGGCTTTAAAGAATTAGTGACCACTCCATTCTAAAAGATTTTTACAAGTAACTTTTAGCCGGGCTACCAAAAAATTGCATAAAAATAGCCGGGAGTTGTTAATTCCCGGCGGTTCTGACTGAGACTAAATCTCATCAGAATATTTGCACTTCTTGACCTCAGCCGCTCGCCTGCCCAGATCAACCGGATAATCCATGTTGAAGCATGACAGGCAGAGTTGGTCCTTTGGTAGTCCGATTGCCTTCACTAAGCCATCCAGAGACAAAAAATGAAGCGAATCAGCCCCGATCTCCGCGCCTATCTCCTCAACGCTTTTGTTGTAAGCGATGAGTTCTGTTTGGCGTGGCGTGTTAATGCCATAGAAATCAGGATACCTGACCGGCGGAGCTGGGATCAAAAGGTGAACCTCCTTGGCACCAGCTTCACGGATCATTCTGACCAGCTCGACCGATGTAGTACCTCGAACAATTGAGTCATCCACTACTCCAACCGAACGTCCCTTGAGTATCTCGGGAACTGGTCGGAGTTTGAGATTAACCAGACTTATTCTCTTCTCTTTCGCTGGCTCAATGAAACTCCGATCAACGTACTTGTTTTTGATCAAGCCCTCGTCGAATGGAATTCCACTGGCATGAGAATAGCCAATCGCAGCTGATCTTCCTGAATCTGGCACAGGTATGATAACGTCAAACTTGATAGAAACCTGCTTGGCCAGCAGTGCCCCCATCCGCTTGCGCGCAACGAGTACCCTGATTCCGGCAATCTTGCTATCAGGCCTGGCAAAGTACACAAACTCGAAGGCATCAATCTTTAACTGGGATTCTCGGAGCATTATGCTCTCAACCCCGCGTTGATCGATTGTTACGATCTCACCAGGTTCGATTTCTCGCTGATCGGTGGCTCCGATGATGTCCAAAGCACAGCTTTCTGAAGAGACAGCATAACCGTTTTCGAGATGACCGAGCGAGAGAGGTCTCACTCCGAATTTATCTCTCACGGCTACAATCTCCGAACGCGTCAACAACAACATGCTGAAGACACCCGTGAAAAGTTCAAAGCACATATCTAGTGCATCAGCCAAATCATGAGCACCGTTCTCCAGCCGATATGTAAGAGCCTGATGCATCATGTCTGAATCATTACAGCCGTCTGTAGAGATCCCCTTTTTATCGAGAAAAGCCTGTAGCCTGCTTGTATCCGGCAAATTGCCGTTGTGAGCTAGAGCTAGTTTGTAATCCGCATAGACATCGAAGACCGGCTGAATGTGTTCTGAACTTGTTCCACCTGAGGTTGAGTACCGGTTGTGGCCGATTGCCGCGTGACCGCTCAGCTTACGAATGTCATCCTCACCGTAGACTTGACTAACCAAATGGGTTCCCTTGTGAAACCGCATGCTCTGGCCGCGAGTCGAAACCATTCCAGAGGCCTCTTGACCTCGGTGTTGCAACAGCTCTAGTCCATGACGGACTAATCTTGCTGCTTGGATGTTTTTCCCCCAAACGCCAAAAATACCGCATTTCTCCTGCAGACTCATTATGACCTCCACGCCATTGCCATCCGTATCAATAGAAGTAAACAATTATAAATTGGTAAAAGGACAATTCCTTTGTCTTTATCTTAAAGTGTTCTGCGACACAAACAAGTGATCTTACAGTAATTGTATTGCGTGTTAAAATTCAATTATCGAAACAATAAAATGAAAATTGACCTAGAAATTATCAAACAACCTGCAAATGAGTGTCTACCAACTGCATTACATAGCGTATTAGAGCACAATAAAATTAATGTGGACCTTAAAAAAATTATTGAGGACATTTCTATAGATTGTACTAAGCTGCATGACTGGTTTTTTAGAGCTGGATCTTTTGTGCTCAAGCAAGGCAAAAAAGTCAGCATTAGAACGCTCGCAACAAATATTTTTGATCCCTCGTGGCGCGATCTTGATAGTTACGAGTTGAAGGAAAAACTTACAGACGAACTCAGATATTTTAAAACCGTGGAAAAGGTCGGGGAAAATCATATCGAATTCACTGGCGCTCCATATAATAACTCTTTATTGACTCAAATTCAGCGTACAGCCGTAGAACAAGCATTAATTTATTTAGAAAAAGACGGTAAATTAGACTTAAAACCAATTTCTTTGGATTTTTTTAGTGAAAGTTTATCCAGTAATAAACCTATAATTTTTAGTCATAATGCACCTCTACTCCACGGCCTAACAAGAGCTTTTAATAATGACCCAGATGAAATAAAGGGGCAAAGCTGGGGACATGTTGCAATTATTAGCGGTATAGATGAGGAAAAGAATTTATTGCATATAACAGATCCCGCCGGTGACTTTTACGAGAATGCTATGCATTACTGGATTGACGCAGACTTAGTTTTAGAAAGTATTCTTAGATATAACGGAGATACTCTAATAATCGGATAAAAAGAATTTTTTAAATAAGAAAATCTTATATGGAACTTCGCAGCCACTTGACTTAGGAAGATTTTTAAGCAATAATACTTCGTTGAACTTAACGTTTGTTCGTTTTAACTAACTAAATAGTTCGCATATATGGGGATGATCGGCTTCGAGGGTTTCATCTAACTCATTTGTGCGTGTGCGAGTGTGGCTGGTCACTCGTTAATCAAACAGTCAACCAACAAATGCTAAATCATTTGTAAGCAAAGCTCAGGACTATCTCAATGAGAAAGCTCTAGCTTTTGCTCCTGCAGTTGCCTAATTTAGTGTAACTGCCATCTCCTGAACTTGTCCCTGTCGGGTTCAATCGAGGTGTTATTTTTTCAGGGTTTGTCTTAACTGGTGTCTTTACGGTTAAGGCGCGATTACTAAGACTAGCTTATAGATTTTTTACCGGACTCTAGTCTATCTGCGAAACTTTTGGTCCGGAGAGCACACGTGGTACAGATGATAAGCTTGTTACTCCACGCGGGTTCGATTCCCGCCATCTCCACCAATGATCCGTACCCCAAAAAACGGACATGGAAAGTATAAAAAATCCATTGTTTTCTTTTGTTAAACTTAAATCAATTAACCAGAGGAACATGAGAACAATATATACGAGTGAGGAGCTCGCTCAGCTTAGCAATAATCCTGCAATCTTTAGCTGCAGGACAAGTCCATTAACTACACCTACGAATTTAACTATTTTATATGAGGTGGAGATTCGCCAATACGTTTTCTGGGCGTGTCCCTTTGACGGTCATCAAACGAGCTGGTAGTATCATACATGTGATGGCTTCCCAAAAAACAAAATCGAGCGTCTTAGCTTGGATCGCATTAAGTATAAGCATCTTTGCAATTGCACTTGTGGTAGGAAAAATGATTTTGGAGCGCACCCAGACAGTGGCACTTAATCTTAATAATCCCGTAAAACAATGCACGTACAAGGTAGGAGACCCCTATGAGATCAAAGGTAAGATTGTTGCAACAGATGATAGTATTGGCACCCAAACATTTAATGTCGATTTTACTGGAAATGTCGAAGACGTACGGAGCGTGCAGAATAAGCAAGTTACCTATTATTTAGAGAAATACACAGTAAGGAAAAAAGGTAGCAACTTGGTCTTTTCTATACGGCCGGCACTTGTTATAGATGATAACTGTTCAGGTACATTCCTAACGAGATCGAATGGTCGCAAAAGTAACGGTAGTGCGACTGATGTGACTTGGGACCAGCCCTTCACAAAATTCGAGTCAAATCTTACCGTCACTCTAAATGGTATGACGCAGGATAGCTACGGTATCCGTGAACATATTTACACGAGCTGCATGGATGAGTCTACACTCATTACGGCGGCTAACGGTGAGCAGGTGCTCTTGCATGAACTGTTGCCGGGAGAGTTTATCCTGAACCCAATGACAGGCGTATACACCAAAGTGAAACAAATCATCCGCGGTATACATGATCCAGAAATGTACGAACTTGCCGTTGGTACTAAAAAAATCCTCCTGACTAGCAACCACCCCGTGTTAACGGAGGAGGGCCCTAAAACTGCTAGTGAAATAACTACTCGCGACTCGATTAGATTCTCAGACGGCAGCTTCGATCGTGTGACAAGCGCAACAAAAGTACCAGGCGATAAAAAAAGAGACGTCTATAACATTGTGCTCGATACAGACTCAACGAACCCAGAAGACCACTACTTGCTTGCCAACGGCATCGTGGTCGGCGATCAATTTCTACAAGACGCCCTCTCAGCAGAATAAGTTCTGAGCAGGCCTTTGTTGGTGCAGTAATGTACGGAACATTGGAGCTGAGACTAGTACTTGATCGTAGATCGATGCATTCGCAAAAGATGATTAATGTAATCTACGTCATCATAAGTTATTGGCCTGACATGCTGTGCAGGGGCGCACTTTTTTATCCCGCTAAAAGCTGATAAATTGATTTTGATGAGCAATATCTCCGTACTTACTTGGAATGTCCAAGGGCGTAAACTAATGTACGATACGCCTTTTACTAATATCATGCCTTTTTTAGAATCCTCACCAGCTGAGATTATGTGCCTGCAAGAGATCCCGGATGCTCACAGAAAACTTTCATTACTAAAATATATCGGCCAGTATTACATTGCGATTCCTCAACACAATAATAATGAGCCAACAGAAGAACACAATCACACAGCAATTCTTAGTAAGTACCCGATTGTAAAGACAGGCGAGATAACCTATGACAATTTAAAAAAGAATAAACCCGTAGAAAAAAGTAGCTGGGCCGATCTACAAATAAATGGCAAGACTTTACGTTTATACAATTGCCATTTAGGCATCAGAGGTTGTGGCATTAAAGAAAGACAAGAGCAATTGGGGAAAGTCCTAAAACATAGCCAAGGCCACACAGGCCCAAAAATTATCTGTGGTGACATGAATACTCTCGTGCCCAAAAAGGGTTACCAACGCGAGGCCATAAAATTTTTTCATAAAATCCCCGACTCTTCACTGGTTTATCAAAATCAATATTGCAAAATTGATGAGCGTTATGTGTTCCCTCATATTGCAGAGAAAGAGGGTTTTAGAGATGTCACAGCTTTGGATCAAACGACCTGGTGCATACCCAAAGTTAAAATTGAACTTTTTGGGCTAAAGTTGGATTGGTTTATGGTAAAGGACGTTAAAGCCACGCATGTGGAGTACGGACCTTACATCTCAGATCATCGCTCAATTTACGTAGAATGCTCGATCTAGACCGCTAAATTTAGCCGCGTAAGGTACTTTACAAGGTCATTATTTTTGGTATTATCCGGGAGGGCAAATAAGGCCCTTTTATTTAATCCTTTATCTCAAATACCTATTTCTACTAAATCGCAACGTGTAAACGACCAAATTCGAGCTCGAGAATTACGCGTTATTGGCCCTGACGGCAGCCCTTTAGGGGTACTTTCTACCGAAGATGCTCTAGACCAGGCAAAAAAAGCTGGACTAGACCTCCTCGAGGTCTCTCCCAATGCAAATCCACCTGTAGCCCGCATTTTAGACTACGGAGCGCATCGCTACCGTATGCAAAAGCAGGCCCAACAACAAAAAAAACGCCAAAAGAAGATTGAAGTTAAGGGCGTAAGGATCGGCATGCGAATAAGCGAACATGATTTTCTGCATAAAGTTAATCAATCTCGTAAGTTCTTAGACCAAGGTCATAAAATTAAGCTAGAACTAGTAATGCGTGGACGCGAACAAGCCTACCAGCTAAGAGATCGTGCAGTAGAAAAAATTGATCAATTCATCAATGCTTTAGAGATTCCGATTGCTAAAGAGCAAAAAATGACAAAGCAAGGTAACCGCCTAATAGTTGTTCTAGGCAAAGCTCCGGGATCAAATAAAACACCAGACAAAAAAACTGACACTAATAAAACTGAAGATAATGCCAAAAATTAAATCACATAAAGGTACTGCCAAGAGAATCCGTGTTTCCGGAGGAAAACAACGCAAGTTTGTTAGACGTAAAGCTACGCAAAGTCATTTTAATGCCCGTGAAGACGGCAGCACTGTTCGCTTAAAAAGAAAAGATAGTGAAGTCAGCGAGACCAGCGTAAAGAAGCTAAAAGTGTTGCTACCCTACTCACTCAAAAAAGCTAATAATAAAACTTCGTAATGCCTAGAGTTAAGCGCGGAACAACGACAAAAAAAAGACACAAGCGTCTCTTAAAAAAGACTAAAGGTTACGCCAACAAGCGTGGTCGTTTACTCAAAGAAGCTACTACAGCCCGACTGCACGCCAAAAAGCATGCACAACGCGGACGTAAAGTTAAAAAACGTGATTTCAGAAGTCTTTGGATTACTAGAATCAACAATGGTCTTAAAGCAAACGACTCGGTCAGCTACTCGGTCTTTATGAGCCAGCTTAAAGTTAAAAAAGTCGAGCTTAACCGTAAGACTCTAGCTTATCTGGCAACCGAATCACCTAAGGTTTTTTCGGAAGTGGTCAAATTCGTAATGTCCAAGTAAGATTAGCTTGATGGAACAACATCCCGACCAATCAGGCCAAGAGGAACAAAAGGTTCAAATAGGACTCCCCAATAAATCCCATGCACCACTGATTATTGGAATCATATTCATTTCTATCGGTATTTACTTTTTGCTTGAGCGTTACGATTTGCTTCCACCATTTTCTACAAGCTGGCCAATTCTGATAATGATAGTCGGAGTAGCTTTTATAATTGGCTATATCTTAAATCTAAGACGGCGCTAGCTGGTTTGATTGGGTAGCTACTCAGGTATCCGACTTCTGTACTTAAAGAAGGTAATAAAGCCGATTGCAGCCAAGATGCCTGTAAGGTCGATTAAAACATCAAAAAAAGAGCCATGCCGACTAGTTACAAAGCTTTGATGAACCTCGTCTAATATTGCGTAGCCTAGGGTCAGAGTGGTTGCTAAGAACAAGACAAGCCTCGCTTTAGTTTTTGCAATGTGCAAACCCAGAGCTCTATTTAACAATAATGCCAATATTGCAAACTCAACTATATGAGCAATTTTTCGCAGCAATAAGTCTTGAGGTATATCCGTTTTAAGATCTGGAATACTTGAGAGTAGCCAAATAATACCCGCCCAGATTATTACTAGAATCCAATTAAGGCTTTTACTTTTTAACACTCACCTTAAAGTTCTTTTTCAATATCTTTCTTAAGCTCTTTTTGCTCAGATTTTTCTTCTTCGCTGACAACTTTATCTATAAAGTCAGTGGCTATCTTTTTTTGTTCTTTTTCTAGTTCTCCTTGACTATCCTCACGCTGCTTTTCAATTGTTTGCATAGCTGTAGCCAGCTCTTGCCATTGTTCTTGTTCACGGGCCAAAGCATCAATGAGCATGTCTATTTGGCGAAGACTAAACTTTCCTGAATTATCCACGATGCTCTCAATTACAGCTTTTGGCAGGTTAGACGTTGCCAATAACTCCCCTAGTCTTTTTCCTCTTTTTTTAATTGTCTCTTCGTCGTATTTAACCATAATTACCCTGAGTTAATTAAAATAAAGAAGATAGCCTTCTGCTAATTCTGTAACTTTTTTGGCCCCTTTGATACCCCACTCTACTACCTCAATGTCGCTATTTTCGGCTACCTCTTTTGATTTCTTTAATATTTCTGCATTTGAAGGATTATGACCATGTTCAACAAACCATTTTTGGACCGTCTTCCATAAGTTTGTTGAGAGCTTCCTCACTTGTTCAGTTGCTTCAGGTGTTGTTGGAACATCTAGCGAAACATCAGTGATATTTTCCACAACCTCAGTAATTTCCGGCTGTAATCTCCCGGCAATCCTTGCTTTAGCAGTAACCAGACCCTTGGCTCCTGTTTTTTTAGCAAAGAATTTTCCTATCGAACCTAGGATTGGTGGACCTGCGTAAACTATACCCACTGAAGCTAAAATCGGTGCTACGGTACCGACAACATATCTATAAGTATATTCACTGTCCACTGCACTCCTAACTATTTTAGCAATTTTATTTACGTCTGCCTCTCTATATTCATTGCGCGCAGCGTTAAGCTCTTTGTGCAATTCAGCTTTAATTTCTAATCCCTTTTTATTAAGTACTTCTTTAGCATTTTCACCCCTAAAAGTTTTTAATTTTGACAGACGAGAACTAAGTTCCTCCAACGAATCATGAACAATATCAGCTTGCACTCGACCAGGCCTAATATCAGCAAATTCTACCTCTTCTACGTATCTCTTAGCGATATTATCAGCAAATGCTTTTGTTCTTGTTCTAAATTGACCAGCCTGGAATATTTCTTTAATCCCTAAGTTCCACCAGTTTTTTAGACGCTCTTTTAGGATAGATTTGAGGCCTGGTTTAGCCTTATTTTTCTCAAGACCCTCTTTGATTACTTGATTGATAGCTTGGCCCACAGGTGTATCTGGATTAATCCGCTGTTCTAAATCTATTTCGCCGGCCCTAACCGCTCTTAATGCTTCTTCGCGTTGTGCGGCTGCGACTGCTGCCAACTCGGTTGCTCCTTGTTTTTCAACGGTTTTAGCCTGAAGCCCCTGAATAGCTTCTGCAATTTCATCAGTATTAACTTTTTTACTATCTACTAAATCCAAACTAATCTTTTTAGCAAGCGTCATTTTTTTGGGTTCTTTTTTCGTCAGCATATCCTCGCGCATCATACGGCGAGCACTCTCGGTCGTTAACGGTTCATAAATTTCATCAAGTATTTTTTGAGTTTCAGGCGCAACCGGACTTGATATTTCTGTCTCTCTATCTTCATCGATTTCAGCAAGTATTTCATCAAAAAAGGCTTGGTCTTCATCCTCCTCTTGGAGATCGGCCAATTCTCTGCCGGCCTCTTTAAAATATTCAGCCGCTTGAGCTGCTGCCTTAGCCTCTTGATCTATAATTTCCCAACTATCTTTATCCACTAGTAATTCTTTTTTATCAATCTTCTGAGTTCTATCAGGTACAGCCGGTTTATCTTTTTTTGACTCTTTTGCAGCTACCCGCTTTTTGAGATCTGCCATATAAGGATCAGCAGGCAGACTATCCAGAATTGCGCCTGTCTTGTCAGTCACAGCCGAAGAAAGCACAGGGTCCTCAGGACCACCTACTTTTTTAGCCACTTTTCCAGCTTTTTCTATTGCTCTATCTAAATTATTTACATGTACAAGTGCCAAATCGCGAGCTTGGTCTTTGGTGAAACCTCGCTCTTTCATCAAAGTCGCAATATAAGTTCCACTCTCGATGTAGTCTTTTAATTTACTACGAGTGATTTGCATAAGCTCTATTTTTTGCCCCAGATCAGAACCCTTTAATTTATCAATTATTTTTTCATTTATCTCTGGTGCCTCCGGGATCTGTCGTTCTATTTCTTTACGCTCTTGTAAATATCTATCCGCCTTAGCTCTGATACTAACCATCTCACTAGTATTGTGCTCCCGCAATGCTTTATCGTACTCGAGGCCAAACTTTATTGTTAGATCTAAGTCCATTCGAGGAACTTTTTGAAAGGGTCCACCCGGTCGACTCTGATACACAATAGTTTTATCTTTAAAATCATTTTTATAACGAGCATCAACTCCTTCTCGTATATCTACTACAACCTTTCCCTCGCCATCAACTGTGAAGAAAGGCATTTGTGCTACTGGTACCGGTTCTCTTCTTTCCTGGGATTTACGACGCCCGCGACGCCTTCTACGCTTTTTCTTCGCAGGTTTTTCAGCCTTAACCTTAGCTTTCACAGTTTCTGGCGATTCTGGTTTTTTTATTTCAATAGGGGCAGTAGCGGGCGATTTAACATCACCTTCCGCTATCTTAGTTTTAAGCTCGTCTTCACTGGCGACAGACGGAGTGCCCGCCATCTTGGCTAGTTCAGGAGATATTTCAATATCCATGCCGATCTTCCCTATTACTCGACCTCTTTTATTCTTTTTAGCTCCACTTCTAATAGCACCCGCCTCAAATATGCCTTTCTTAGATTTTTCGGAAGATTTTTCTGCCATGTCAATAATATTTGTCATATTTTATCAATTTAAGTGTTAGCCGGCCAGAGCCTTGACTTTTGACCAAAATTAGTCAGTATATGGGCTAGCACCTTAATTTTACCCAGAAATGGGATAGAGAGGAGGTTATTATGGCCAATAGAGTGCCCTGGGATAAGTCATGCGAATGGACGCCCAGAAATCCTGTTTTATTGCTCAACAGGGCTCTTAGAGCCTCTGAGGAGGAGGATCGACGTGAAGACCTAACACAATTGGCTTCATTACACGGTCAATCGCGCCGCCACCTAGGAGAGTGGTACGCCAAATGTAAAAAATTTAACGATGTCGAACAGCAAAATAAGCTAGAAACTCTAGTTGACTGCATTTACGTTATTCTGCATACAAAAGTAGATGGCAGGTCACGTGCATTACTATTAGATCTAGCTAGAATCATTTCTAACGATTTTTCTGTGACCGAAGAAACATTCTATCAAGTCTATCTAAAACTTGAGAGAACTGTCATCGGCATTCTGGACGACGGCCCAGAACAACTGCTAGCTTTGAACGACAAGGCAGTACCAAAGCCAAGCACGGTAAAAATCGATAACTACACTGTCGAAGATCAAGCGTCATGGCATGCGTACATCTCGTTAGCTTGGCTTGATCGCTGTCGTTTCGAAAGAGAGAGACAAATCAAGACTGCAGACCTTAAGTACATGCATTCTGTCTGGCATGCAGTGCAAGCCCGCAGACTGGTTTCTGAAAACGATTCGTACTTTAGAAACCTGCACAATCTCACCACAACTGAGCTCTCTAAAGTAGAATCCGATGTCTCCGGCTTTATCTGGACCTGCCTATGGCGACCGGATATGGTCAAGCGCCCAAACGGAGCACTGACTCTCGACCAGTTCCAAGCATGAACGGGCCCCACAACAAGTGGCACCCGTTCTTATTTTTTTTAACTAAAGACCCCCCAAAATAAGAGGGGTATTTTTTAGTTTGTGCAGTAAGAAAAACCACAAGAGTTACATAGCGCACAGCCCTCTTGAATTGCCATTTTGCCTGAGCATTCAGGACAAACAGTCGACTCCGTACCTTTATAATTCTTGTTTTCTTTTAATTCAGCTCCGGTAGCAGCTACTTTAACTTTAGCCTTTAACTCAGCCTTTATATTACTCTTGGTTTTTGCAGCTCTTTTATTCACAAAGCTCTCGCGCTGGTGTTCAAACCAATCTTTTAGTAAACCAGTTTCAATATTCAGAGGAATTTCCTGTTGCGCCGTGGCTCCAACTGTTTTTTTATTATTTTTCCTGGAGTTGCCATTTAAGATTTCATCTTTTAGCTCCGAAGTTGTCTGAGTGATCTGAACTTTGCTAAGAAGTTTCTTAGTCTTTTTAGTTTGTAATACTTGCTGATCGCGACTACCATCTCTAAAAATTGTGACACCCTTAAGACCATGTTTGTAGGCCAAGTCATAGGTCTCTCGAACACTCTCAACATCAGCCTCATGAGCAAAGTTAATGGTTTTACTTACCGCATTATCGACATGTCGTTGAAAGGCAGCCTGCATCTTTAAATGATCAGCAGGAGCAATATCTTGTGCGGTAACGAAAAGTTTTTTAACGTCTGCTGGTATTTCATCAATAGTTTGAATAGTTCCTTCTTCGGCAACTTTTCTCATTAACTCTTCTGAATAAAAACCTTTCTCCTTAGCTACTTTTTCAAAGTAAGAATTAACATAAACTAACTCTTGACCATCCATGACCTTTTTAATGAAGGATACGGCAAAAATAGGCTCAATTCCCGAACTACAATCGGCAATCATAGAAATAGTTCCTGTTGGAGCAATTGTAGTTACCGTACAGTTACGCATTTTAGGACCACCTGGCACATCATAGATAGAACCTTTCCAGTTCTTAAAGGTACCACGGGTTTTAGCGAGATTAATAGAAGCTTCTTTAGCTTCGAGATTAATGAACTTCATTATTTTTTCGCCTAATTTACGTGCTTTTTCAGTATTGTAAGGAATACCAATGTGTAGCAAAAGATCAGCAAAGCCCATGACTCCTAGGCCAATCCGTCGGTTCTCAGTCGCAATTTTTGTAATTTGAGGGAGAGGATAACGGTTCATCGTCACCACGTTGTCCAGGAAATGGATTGCGGTGTGGGTTACCTTTCTCAACCTATCCCAATCTATTTCCAGATCTTTAGTTACAAACTGATCCAGATTAATAGAGCCCAAGTTACAAGCCTCATACGGCAATAGAGGTTGTTCTCCACATGGATTTGTCGATTCCATCTCTCCCAAAAGTGGAGTTGGGTTGTCTCTGTTTATACGATCGATAAATACGATTCCAGGATCACCATTCTTCCAAGCACAAGTAATTATCAGGTCATAAACATCCCTAGCCGGTAACCAGTTAACAATCTCACCATCATGCGGGTTTACTAATGGATAATCCTCATCCTTTTCAACGGCTTGCATAAACTTTTCAGTAACTGCCACAGAAATATTAAAGTTAGTCATCTCAGTGAGATTCTCTTTAGCAGTAATGAAATCAAGAATATCCGGATGATCAACTCTCAAAATCGCCATATTGGCACCGCGGCGTTTTCCGCCCTGTTTAATTACGTCAGTAGCAGCATTAAATATGCGCATAAATGATATTGGGCCAGAAGCTACACCTTTAGTAGACGACACCATCGAATTTTTTGGTCGAACCTTGCTAAAGCCAAAGCCTGTTCCTCCACCAGATTGGTGGATTAGAGCTGCATGTTTAATCGAATCAAAGATACCGGCTAATGAATCCTCTATTGGAATAACGAAACAGGCTGAGAGTTGTTGAATGTCATTGCCGGCATTCATCAATGTTGGCGAGTTTGGCATATAATCCATATCTGCCATTATTTCGTAAAAACTTTGAGCTGTTTTTTCTACATCCTGAGCATTAGCACCATATTTAGCGTCACCTTGCGCAACATTATTAGCCACCCGCCAAAAAAGACCGTCAGGTGTCTCGATAATACGCCCTGCATCGTCTTGGCGTAAATATCGCTCTTTAAGGACTCTGGCTGAGTTTACTGATATCTTAGCTCTACCCGCTACTTCACGACCCAGAATAGCTTTTTTAGCAGAACGCAGTTGAGCATGCTTTTGACGATATAAAATGTAAGCTTTGGCAATTTTTGCCTGGCCCGAATCGATTAAAACAATCTCAACAATTTCCTGAATTTGTTCAACAGATGGCGTGCCGGCAGCACCAAATTTATCTGCAGCAATTGAACCTACCCTTGCTGCCAATTTTTGCGACATGTTTTCATCTGCAAGTCCTACAGAGTCAGCCGCCTTTAATATGGCTACGCTAATCTTAGCTTTATCAAAATTAACGATACGTCCATCTCGTTTTTTAATTTTTAGAGGTTCTTTTTGTGAAGGTGTCATGTAAGTGGAGGTTATAAATTATTATAGAGTAGTAAAATTGCCAGCGACCAAAATTTCGATCGTGCGTGATACACATGATCAAGAAATAATAGCGCGGGAAGGTTTTTAAAGTTTTTGTCTAGCACTGCGTATCATAACACGTAAGTAAGATCTAATAGTCGTAAAAAAGTGAAAAGATTCTGTGGATAAAGTGATATATTAATCACCAAACATTTCACCGAAACTCGCAAGCAGGTCTTTACTTTCTTGTGAAGCACTGCCAGGAGCGCGACCGGTGTACCTCTGAGCTATTTCAAGGGAACCCTCACCGGGAAAGCGCTGGTTTAGCAGTCCAATGTAACTTGCAGCATAAAGAACACTCCAGTCATCAGCCGCTAATCTACGAATGCGTTCTGTTCGCTCACTATCGCTTCCGCTTCCAGTTGGAAACAATCCTGTAGTATCCTCATTCTCTATTTCTACAGCCGTCGAGAGTCGTACCTGTGCTATGCCGATACTAGTGTTTTCTCCTGCTAGAGCCGAAACAATATCGCGATCAAGCTCGCCGGAATCAAGACCTCTTAATTCTAATTCAACGATAGTTGCCAAAGTAGCAGAATCAACTCCTAATATATTGGCAGCACCCAAAATAAGCTGTAGCTGCTCAGCATCTAGATACAAGCTTTCTTCTTCGGCCAAGCTTTTAAATTTCGCTATCTCGCCCTGCGGATCATAAGGTGCAGTAGGCGCCTTGGCAGCATATTCTTCAGCTCGAGTTTTAAATGTTCGAGCTGTATCCAGAGAATTATCGATTGTGTTAATAGTAAAAGAGGACTCAGCATTGCACCCCGATAATAAGACCAAGATCATTGGTAAAACTAGTACTAGGCCTATTTTACTCACGTGCACCTCTCAAGCGACTAAATTGGATTTTCTCACGTAAAATGATTAATGGAACAACAAATATCAGTGCCAAAATGGACACAAGCCCATACACGATAGTAAATACACCAACCATGATTGAGCGCACAAAAAGTATCATAAACACAAGCTTACCCTAAAGTTCAAAATCAAAAAACCTTAGGGCATCCCAAATAAAATCTGTTTGTTCGTGAGCCGTCTTAAGCCCATCAGAAAACGTGTTTGCCTCCGTAATTGGTATAACTGCGTGGTCTAATTTAAGAAATCTGAGTGGGTTCACAGCCGACACTGTTCCATTCTTATTTAAATGATCTAAACCAAAATGCAAGTA
The DNA here is from genome assembly GCA_964435075.1 of uncultured Candidatus Saccharibacteria bacterium. Taxonomy (GTDB): domain Bacteria; phylum Patescibacteriota; class JAUYIX01; order JAUYIX01; family JAUYIX01; genus CAYSXT01. Next base: position 15,398 of record CAYSXT010000003.1, on the reverse strand, counting down.
CCCCGTACCATCTTTTACGTCTTTGTCGCCGATAGTCATACCCAATAATTGTCCGGGCGCCACTACATCACCAGGTTCAACACTAATTTCGTCTATGTTGGCATACGTGGTTCGATATCCTTGCCAATGTTTTAGTACGACCGTCCCACCAAATTGATCACTAACACTTACAACGAGACCGGCTTGAGCGGCTATGACTTCTAAATCGGGCACCACAACAAAATCAATACCGTTGTGCTGTCCACCTGTTTCCGTATAACTGTCGCCGTAAGGCTTATCGCTCAGTAAGGTATTTCCAAAAAGCCCATAGACAAACCAGGTGTCACCCTCCTGATACAAGAATTTTTGCCGTTCTGTTCCAAATAGTTTAACTTTTTCGCCTACTTGTAGCGGAATCATTTTATCGGGGTTGCCACGCCATGATTGCCAAACGGACGGCTCATTAAACGGAACTTGGATACTAAAAGAAGGTCCTGCATCAATTGTGTCAGTATTCGCTGGAACAAAGGTCAGCGCCATCCCGGCTATCATCAGACTCAAATTGGTTACTAAGGAGGACAAAATCATGTGAATAGAACAAGCTACCTGGATACCGCCAAAACGGCAAATAAGTCACAATCTCCAAATAATCGTTGACAAATAGATTTACTTATGTCATAATAGATGACATATGAATACTTCCTCTTCCCAATTCTTTTCGGATCTATATACCCAAGTCTCTTCAGCAATAGGACTTTATGGGCCGCGTTTGCTGTTCGGAGCGATCGTATTCTTAGTTTTCTATCTATTGGCCTTACTAGCCAAAATACTGAGCAAGCGCAGTGTTGATATTAACCTCTATAAAAGACCTAGCAAGGAGGCTATCGAAGAGTACAACAAGACTTCAAAGAAAGTTTTTTACGGCAATCTATTAAGAATCATTTTTCTGGTAACTGGTTTTGTTTTAGGCCTGCTCGCAACTGGCATCGATACAGTAGCCCTTTTGAGCTCGCTAGGATTTGTCGGTTTAGTACTCGCCTACTCTCTGACAGATGTTATCAAACAGTATTATGCCGGTTTCATTATCCTAACCCAGGAGCCTTTTAATATTGGCGAGCAAATCGAGATCGGTGAAGTAAGCGGAGTTGTAAAAAATATTAATACCCGTCACACCATTGTTAGAGACTTTCATGAGCATGACGTAGTTATCCCTAACACTCAGATAGTTGATGGTTCTGTCCATATTACTCCTATTCAGGAAATGCAGCGTGACGTGTTTAGAATACATGTCACATACGACGCTGACGTTAAAAAAGCAATCGAGGTGGGAGAACAAGCTCTACGTAATACGCCAGGCGTCAATTTAGATGTAGCCCCTCGGGGGTACTTAAGAGAACTAGGCCTTTCAAATATGCTGGCCTTTTATTACACTATTCCAGGTTCAAGACGCGAACAGTTCAATACACGCAATATCGCTCTTCAAAACGTTTTGAATGCTTTCCATAATGCAGGAATCCAAGCCAGCGAACCGTTCCCCCCAAGTTAAAAACTCTTAAGCTACACCTTTTGACGGGTGCTGCTTTCCTGATTCAGAATATCCGTCTTTAGCGCTAGATAGACTCTAATGTCATTGCGAGTAACTTGACCAACAAGTTTGTTTTTTTTAATAACTGGCAAGTGCTCATGGTCATGTTAACTCATTGCCTGCAAGGCTTTTAGAGCAGGCGTATTTTCTGTTAGCAATTCTTGTTTAGCTAACCTATGCATAACCTCAGAAACCGTAACGGCTGACAGATTATCTGCTGAAAGTTTACGCACCTCATCTACACTTATCAGCCCAACCACACGGTTCTTTTCTACAACTAAGACACTCAGCAATTTTTTATCTAAAAAAATCTTTGAGGCCAACTCGGCAACAGACATTGTAGTCGGCACAGTTAGTGGCTTAGTGCTCATTAGCTCACTAACTTTAACTTTATGAAGAGTATAAGTAAGAACGGTCTGCAGGACACTCTCTCTGGCAGCGGTAATTAAGAAATATCCGATAAAGGAGAGCCAAATTAAACCAAAGAGACTACCAAAAACTAAGAGCTGAAAAATTCCGTAGACTATCAGTAAATAACCAACCAAAACCCCTCCCCTGGCGGCATATTTGGTTGCTTTTAATAGATTCCCAAATTTCTTCCAAAGTGCAGCCCTAAATAATCGGCCACCATCCAGTGGATAACCCGGAATTAAATTAAAAATTGCTAGTGCAAAATTTATTATGGCCAGATATTCAAAGGCGGCTGCTAGAGGAAAAAGTACGTATTGAAGTGGCCAAGCAAGCCCAATAAAAAGTGCGGCCAGAACAAGGCTCGTGATCGGACCAGCGATCGCAATTTTGAATTCTACTTTAGGATTGGTTGGCTCTTTAGAAAGACTGGCCATGCCACCAAAAATAAATAAAATAATTTTCTTGATTGGAACATTATTTCTATTGGCAACAACCGAGTGAGAAAGCTCGTGGGTCAGGACTGACGCAAAAAATAAGATTGTAGTTAATAATCCCAACAAAAGACTCAGGGTGCTATTGAGTCCAAAAAAGGCCGGGAAAAGCTGAAACGCCAATAAGACAAAAACCAGAGCAAAGACAATAAACCAAGAGTAGTCGATCTCGATTTGAATGCCCAAGATACGACCTAGTTTTATGGTTCGTGAGAAGAAAAATCTAGACATGCATCTAATGATGCCTGTTTTTACTCAGTTTGCCAAAGGCCGTATTTATCACGACTTTTAGCAGAAAAAACTAAAGCCGTTGCTTTGTGTATTGCGAGCCTCCTTTTTTTCTGCTGTCCGTCTAATTTTTTACCTTGCAGAGCGGCCAAAGTGGGAATCAAAAACGAGCGCCAATAAGAGTTAAGAGCAACTAAAATAGAAAAAATCTTAAATCTCTGTTCTTTAAGTAGTCCCCGAGCATGTCGCCTGTAAACATAATGCAAGGTATTTTTAAAAGCCTGCAAACGTCTATGACTTGCCTTAGAACCAAATACCTTTTCTCCCGACTTATTATGAGCGTGAGTAATCACCGCCGTATTGGTTACATAATTGTGATAACCCATTTTTCTTAGTCGCCAACAAAGCTCAATGTCCTCTGAATACAAGAAAATATTTGGGTCAAGCAAGACTAACTCCCCTCCCAACTTACGTTTAAATAGAATTGCGGCCCCGCACGACCAGGCAACTCTAGTCAAGGGTGAGGTGCGGGCTTTTCTCTCCGAAATCTTTTCTAAAAAGAATATCTTGCCGAGCTCATTAAAAATACCGGGAAAATATTTATAATTAGAGGGCTGGTATGTTCCATCTGGATAAAAGAGATTAGCCCCTAGAGTACCAATCCCCGGAACACTCTTGCTCACCAGCAACAGGTTATCAATTGAGCGCTCACCCACCTGCGTATCTGGATTGAGCAGTAGAATATAATCTCCTTTAGCTTGTTTGATGGCTTTATTACAAGCTCGCCCAAAGCCCTGATTTTTTTGATTCTGGATTAGCCAAATATCTGGATAATCACGCGTGATCATCTCGTTTGTTCCATCCTGAGAATTATTATCAACGACAATTATTTCAAAAGATGCACTGGGAGGATTTTTGCGCAGCGAGTCTAGACAACCTGCCAGCTCATCTCTGCTCTTATAGTTTACGATACAAATTGAGAGATTCATGATCTTTGAGTCTTCCAAGTGACAGCCCGCTCCCCTCTCATATAATCCAGTTTGGCCATTAGGCTTGCCAGATTAGTAAGAACAAAATAACTAAGGGGTTGGACCGGGCCTGCAGGTTTACCCAGTTTATTTAGCAGTAAACCAAGCCCCGCAAAAAATAGGGCGAGGATTTCTAAAATAACAATCCAAACAAATAACGGATTGGGCAACAGTAATAGACTGGCCGCCAATGCAATTAGCAATAGCTCAACACCAAACCAGCGTAAAAGCTTGTGACTAAATAGTAAGGCAAAAAGTAGCGGTTGACGTGAGGGTGAGAGACTAGACAGTAATGTAGGAATAGCCACGATACCCTGGGTAATCATCCTGCGTTTACGTTTAAACTCAATCCAAACATCTTTACTGCTTGGCTCATTGGCGATAGCGTTTTCGACATATACAACGCGCTTACCTTGTGCTGCCAAAAGGACAGGCAAGACTAGATCGCTAACCAGGTCGGGTTGCAAGAGAATAAATTCTTTTGTGCGTACGGCATATATTGGGCCCGTTACTCCTATTGTCGCGAATAATACCGACTCTCCTTTTTTGATTTGATGGTCCAGTTTGCGGAATAAACCTTCGTTTGTCTGCTCTTCTTGCTCATTATTCTGGAGAACAAGTCGTCCAGTCGTTCCGCTAATTCTCGGATCTTTCATGGGAGCGATTAAACGACGTAAAGCTTGAGCCTCCCACCTAACATTACCGTCGGCAAAAGCTACACACTCCGTAGTAATAGTTTTAACTACTCGATTTTGGCATTCAGTTTTACCAAGATTTTTTTTAAAACTTACTAACCTTACTCCCTGCTTTGCATAAGCCCTAACCCGCTGCTCAGTTTGATCTGTAGAGCCATCAGAAAAAACAACTATTGCTAACTTTTCTATTGGATAGTCTTGGGCCAAGAGAGACTCAATAGTTGCGGATAAGTTTTTTTCTTCGTTATGAGCAGCTACAACAATAGTAATTTCCGGAAAATACCCATCAGAATATTTTTTTGGCTTGGAGTACTTAGCCACAAACCCCATCAGTATAGGAAACCCCAGAAACGCAAAAACAGCCAACCCTAGGGAAAGTACATAGATGAAAATCAATAAATTCATTAACTCTTACGTAAGGTTTTAATAAGTGAAAGCGTTTCTGGTTTTAGGGGCTTTCGATCGACTAAAGCTTTTTCTCTATTTTTAATAGCGGCGTAAAACGATTGGGCGACTTTGGGTAGATTGCCGGGAAAGCCCAAATAAGTGACTTTGAGTAGCCAGTAGGTAGCGTGGCCTATTGCTGTTGGCCAAGGTAAAAGTCGCATGGCAAACCAGATTTGATTACGTAGATCAAAATAATAACGAAAGCTGGTCCTAGTTTGAGGACTTATCTTATGAAATACCTCTACAGTCGGTGTGTACTTAATCTCATAACCCGCATCTAATATTCTATATGATAGATCTAGCTCCTCAGTGGAATAAAAAAAGTAATCGGGATATAGCCCGACTTTCTCGAGGTATGACTTGCGCATAGCGTGGCCAGCACCAGGATAGTAACAAGTTGAAAATTCTCTATCACCATATTCATCGGCTTTTTTACCAGGGAAATGCCACTGGATTGGCTCGCTAGGGGCAAAGTAGTTTTTTTCCCTAAAACCGAGGATTGCTAGTTTCTGATTAGCTGCAAATTTTGTAACAACTTTATTAGTGGCTTCCCGGTCACGCAAGACTGCATCATCATCAACAAAAATTAATATGTCACCTGTAGCAGCTTTGATTCCGGCATTTCTGCCTTTGGTAACTCCACTATTATAGCCAAGGTCCACTAAGCAAACTTTTGGAAATTCTTTTTTTACTAGCTCTTGGGTTCCATCATTTGAGCCATTATCAGCAACAATAATTTCTAAATCAGAGTAGTTTTGTTTTTGTAACTCCAACAAATTTTCACGCAGATCCCCTTTACGATTGCGTGTGAGAATAATGTAACTGACTTTCATATTTACGATACGGTTGCTTCGTAAGCTTTTATGACCACTTCGGCGGGTCCCTCCATTACCTTTTTACCACCGTTAAGAAAAATGACGCGGTCACTATACTTTTTTACGGCATCAAGATTATGTGAAACAAAAACTATGCACTTATTAGCACTCTTTTTTTGTGCAAATACGGCGTAGCATTTCTTTTGGAAGGCTGCGTCACCCACAGCCAACACCTCATCAAAAATTAGAATGGGCGCATCACTTTGAATTGCAGTAGCAAATGCTAGTCGCACAAACATACCCGAACTAAAGTTACGCATGGGTGTATCCATAAAACTTTCTAATTCAGAAAAAGCAACTATCTCATCATACTTAGCAGCAATCTCTTTTCTAGTTAAGCCAAGTACAGCTCCGTATAGAAAAACATTTTCACGACCAGATAATTCAGGATGAAAACCAACCCCCAGCTCCAAAAAAGGAGAGATAGAACCATCAACCTGCATGACCCCCGAGGTTGGTTCATAGATTCCAGAAATTATTTTTAATAAGGTTGATTTACCGCAACCATTCGGGCCAATAAAAGATACAAACTCTCCCGGATAAATTTCAAAATCAAAATCCTCCAGTGCGTGAAACTTGTGATACTGGCTACGTTTAAATATATTAGCCAGCCGCTCTTTAACCGACCGGTGTTGATGGACCGGCACCTTAAAGATTTTATTGATTTTACTGCCTTTAATGATTGGCTGTCTATTAGACTCTGGCATTAGAGTTCCTCCGCAATATTAGCCTGCTTACGCTTAAAAATCAGAAGACCTATATAATAGACAAGAACAGCAAAACCAAAAGTAATCAACATGTTTTGCCAATCCGGAACCCGCAAGTTTATAATTATTTCTCGCGCCTCCCGAATAATTCGATTCATGGGATTAAATTCAAAAAAGATATGAAACCGCTCAGGTACAATGTCTAATGGATAAATAATCGGCGTAAGCCACATACCCATCTGTAAAGCAATATCCCAGATACTAGAGAAATCTCGATAATAAACATATAAAACGGATAAGGCATATGACATGCCAAGACCGACTATAAATAGCTCAAAAATACTCACGACTGACAAAAACATTACCGGGCTAAAGTCAGGCTTTACAAAGGCCATAATTACGAAAAAAATTACCAAGTTTAGTAGTAGCGTAATAAGCGTAGTAATATTACTGGCCAAAACTATGGTCGTTTTTTTTACTGTAGTTTTTGTAAGCAGATTGGCCTTAGTGATTAAGGCGTTCATGCCATTGATGGTCGCCTCAGCAAATGTATTCCAGAGCAATAAACCAAGTAAAAGGAAAATAGCGTAGTTTTCCTGGTCAAAACGGATAAAAATAGAGAAAACTAAATATAGAGTACCAAAAATTCCAATGGGCTTTAGAAGCGACCAGAGGTAGCCTAGAAAGGAACCTTTATAACGTAGTTTAAAATCAGTTATCGCTAGCTCGCGAAGTAATGAGAAATTCATGAGCGAATTATTCAACCATTCTTGGGGTCAAATTGCAAGCCCTTAAACCTGATTATTGCGAGGGCTAGACCAAGCACGATGAACGGCGCGCGCACTCCGATAAACGTGCTGGGTGCGGCTTGACTTAACCAAAATCCGATAAGTGCGGCCGCTAGGCCGATATACAGCCAGCGCGCGCCACTCATATAGTTCTTTGCTAAAAGAAAAAGTCCAACAACAAGACTCAAAAGCCAACTTAAAAATAAAGCTAGAGCTGGTAATCCAAAATTAACCCCTATCTCTAAAAAGAGGTTATGCAGATTTATGACACGCGTATTATCGAACTCTTCTATAGCACCCTCTGCCGCTGCTGGACCCAAACCCCTAATAGGATGATCAACAATTATAGATACTCCGTTTTTTATTAACTGAACGCGAGTATTAACTGAGCTTTGTAACCCATTAATCGCACCAGTCACGCGATTCTGAAAACTATCTGGGATAATCACCCAAGCCAGTGCCAGCATTGAAACCGCTCCGACTGCTGACAAAATAATAGTGATCCATTTTGTTCTGGCTGTTTTCTTTGAAAAAAAGACCGCCGTAATAAAAAATGTGAGTCCAGCTAAAATCGTCGCTCCAATCCCAAGGACGGAACCAGTAAAAAATAAAATTACCAAACCAGCGACGACTAATCCCCATGACCACCAGCGCAACCAGCCTTTGCGGATAAAACCAATGCCCACTGCCACGGGCAGTAATAAAGATAGACTAGCCGCTAAATGATTTTGATTAATAAAAACAGAAGTTAGGGCCCACTGTTCACGATATGGATTATTTAAATTGGAGAGTGGTAAATGTATATCCCAAATCTTTTCAAACAAGCCAATTGCTATGACTACGTTTAGGCCAACTAAGGTCCAAACTATTATGCGGTTCATATTACATTTATTTCTTAGGACGACGCCCAACGCCAAGACAATAAATAAACCATACAGCCAAAATTCTACTAAGTAGGTCCGAGCAAACTCAGCTGGCGTCCAAAACAGTCCTGCCAAAGATATCAGACCCAAAACAACTGGCACGCCGAGAAACCAAAGATCACTCTTTTTTAACTCCAAAGTTTTTGTAAAAAACTGTAGAACAACTAGTAAACCAACCAAAATCAGCCCGACTATCAGTAAAGTGCGCGGTGCTAATAAGTCCTTAGTAATATGGCTATTAACTAAGTAGCGTGACAACTCAGCAGAAGCCACAAAAAGGGCCAGATATGGCACCACAATGTACTTTTCTAGTTTATGGGACCAGGTTTTAAGCATAGGAGCCACATTAGCAGACATATTTGTCTTGGCAAAAAAGGCTATTGCTCAAATAATTCGTTCGCCTTTTTTAGCTGTTTTGGGTCCCCCACTGGCACCCATTGACTAGCAATGGGAACAGCTACAGCCTGACCCTTTTTTGCCACTGCAACTAAGGTTTGAGGTAGACCATATTCACCGTTAGGGATTTTGACCATAGGCTCATCAAAAAATCTCTCGTCTAAAGTGTAGGCTCCGCAGTTGCCTAAAAATGGAGGCTGGTGACCTGCCTTGCCAGCTTCTACTACATCGGCTAACTCACCCTTACTATTAAGCTTACAGGTAGCAACCACTTCAGGATTTTTTATTTCAATAGTCAACATTGCCAGTTTTTTATCAACCAAGCTTTCCAAAGATTTTCGGTCGTAAATATCATCACCGTTTAAAACCAAAAAAGAGCCGGGCTTTAGAACTGACCTGCAAGCCTGAACCGCGCCGGCCGAGCCATTAAGTTCCGTTTGTTCGACATACTTTATTGGCAAGCCCGACCAACTGTCTCCTATGCGCTCCTTAATGATCTCTTTTAAATAATTCACAACAATAATAACCTCATCGATTTGCTGGGGTAGCGCATCCAGATTTCTTTCTAAAATCGTTTTACCAGCAACTACTATTAAAGGCTTGGGCGTCCTAAGTGTTAATGGTTGTAAACGTGTGCCTTTGCCGGCAGCGAGTATAATTGCTTGCATGATCTAACCTTGCGTGGCGCGCTCGGAGTACTTACCAGTCGACGTATTAATCCTGACGATATCACCGACTTTTATAAATAAGGGGGCACTAACTTTAAGGCCGTTCTCAAGCGTAACCTCTTTAACACCACCTTGTGCCGTGTCGCCTTTTACACCAGGAGGTGCATCAGTAACTTTAAGCTCGACCTTAGCTGGAAACTCAACATTTATTGGGTTATCCTCATAATTTAGAATTGTCACGTTGCCACCCTCTTGTAAAAACGTTGAAGAGGCACCCAATACAGCCTCGTTAATTGAGAACTGCTCGTAACTATCTTGATCCATAAAGTGGAACTGGTCATTTTCTTTATACAGATATTGGGCTTGTCTACGCGACATATCAGCTTGTTCTACCTTGTCGCCCTGCTTAAAAGTTTTTTCTAAAACTGAACCATCGGACAAACTACGCAACTTTGTGCGCATCACCGGTCGACGCTGTGCAGTTTTCATAAAATCTGACTTGAGTACGAGATACGGCGTTCCACCCAAATCAATAGTCGCTCCCACTCTTAATTCATCAATTTTCATAGAAATAAAGTTTTACTCATAGATAAGCTTTAGTCAAGAATAAGTCGGCTTATAGCAAAAGCAAAAAAGAGGCTAATGCAATTAACAGACCAATCCCACCACCTATGTAAGCCTGCCGTCTAGTTAGGTTTCCAGATATTGCTGACAGAAATACTCCAACCATTGCCAAAAGACCAACTGACAGCATCACCACAAACATTTTACCGATGATAGCGATTACCACGACAACTATTACACCAATCCCCAATAACGTAATTATCATTTTTGCCAGATAACTTTTACAAATTTGTGTTTGCCTATCTGTAATATTAGGTCAGCTTTTTTGTGTTCGGCGCCCAGCTCTTTAAGTACAGAACGTTTAGAACCCTCAACCAGATTGACCGCACCACCTTTAACAAGCCGCTTAGCCTCGCTGCGGCTGGGCGCCGCCTTGGCTGCCAAAACTACCGCCGCCAAATCTTTGGCCTGACCTGGACTTAGTTTCAAAGAAGGAATCTTTTTAGGAGCTTTTTTATCACTAAAAACATTTTCAAAGGCTTGTTCTGCCTTAGCAACTAAACGTTTACTTGGACAAAGTAAAAAGGTTACTCGTCTAGCTAATAATTTCTTAACCTCCATTGGATGTACCTCATTTTTCTTGAGCGCTGCTGCAATCGCTTTCCAATCAGCGACGGTCAAATTAGTCAGTAGCCTAAAGTACTGTTCCATATGACTATCAGGGATAGACATAATCTTGGCATAAATTTGATCGGCTGGTTCCAATAGACCAATGTAATTTTTTAGACTTTTGGACATTTTTTTCTCACCACTCAAACCAAGTAATAAGGGTGTGGTCATTATTGACTGAGGAGGCAAATTAACTTTTTTCATAAGCTCCCTCGCCTCAATAAAGTTAAGTAACTGATCAGCGCCACCAATCTCAATGTCAGCCTTAAGCTCTATGGAGTCTAGCGCCTGCAAAGTGGCGTACAGTAGCTCGGCCCTAGTGACACTTTTTCTTTTACGAAAATCCTCACGCTCAAAGCCAGCGGCTACAGTTTGCAGTCCCAAATAGCCAAAAAATTTACTCAAGCTAATTTCTTTTAGCCATTCACTATTTAAATGCACATCTGCTTTCTCAACATCCAAAACCTTTGCGGACTGCTTTTTATAAGTCTTAACGTTTTCTTTGATTTCTTCGGGAGTTAAGACGGGACGCTCTTTGACGCGGTGCGAGGGATCCCCGACGCCAGCTGTAAAGTCACCAAAAATCAACATTACCTGGTGTCCTAAATCCTGAAATTTCCGCAACAATAAAAGCGGAACTGCATGACCTAAATGAATATCCGTAGTGGTTGGGTCAATACCAAACTTAACTCTTAGCGGCCGACCAGATTTTTTACTCTCTGTAAGCTTTTTCTCTAGCTCTGGTAGGTTAATTATTTTGTCTGTCCCGTGCTTTAAATAACCCACCTGCTCTTTTATGGATAGATTTATTAGATCCTTGCTAGTCGCCTCTAGGGAAGATTCTATCTTTTTTAAATCAACTAATGCCATATATAGTAAATTAACATAAAAAAAGAGCCCTTGCTTGCACATAAGAGCCACCGAACTAATACCAGAAGGTGACAGCAGATTAACAACTAGATATAAAAACCGGGTTGGAAAGACAAGCTTTCCAACCCGGCAGAAGAACCAGAGGGGCCAAATTATTGTGAGGGCCAGAGACCAAGTGCTCAGGACCGTTACTCGCTGAGACCAGGCAGAACGAAGTCGTCATTGCAATACCTGTTTTTAAGGTAGGTAAAGATGAGATGCCAACTGCCGGTGTGATGGTGGAGGTAGGCAACAAGCCGAGCATAGTCGCGGATCTGCCAGATCGTTCCAGCGAATATGAGTTGCTTGCCATGGAGCGCCCCGGGAATCAGGTGCTGGTTATCAAGCAGGAACTCTGCGTCCCGCTGACTCCAGCTGGCCTTGAGATCTCCAGCTCGGATGACCAGCTCCTCACCGCTGATCCCATCTCCGTCACTCTTTTTGGAGAATGGTATGTGAGTCAGGTTGGAGATAGTCTCGACGGTGAGGTTGCGATTGCGACCACAGTCTCTAACAAGCTTCCAGCCCTCCATACGCTTGTCGCGCTTGAAGGGGATTATATGCTCCGCTTGAGCAAAATCAACTTTGCTCCACTCCAGCTTGTGGTTGCCCAACATTAGGCAGAACATAACGTATAGATACTGCTCGAGGGCCTCACCATTCTGACAGGCCGAGATGACTGCCTTCGGGTCAAGATTTCCGACAGCCTTAGGAAGGGCACGACAGATGGCCGAGTTAATCTCGGCAAACTGACCGAGGTTGGCGGAGGTGGTTCCATGGTTCTGCATGGCTGTTCCTCTCTCTTGGTTGATGACACAAGCGATGGTTCCGCTACGTGCGGCTGTTTCGATGAGTCAGTTAAAGGACTGCTTCCCCTTCGGGATCCAGTATTCAAGCATATTTAACTGATTTTATCAAAACTGCTAGCTCAGCGTCTTATCGCCGGGTTTCCATTCGACAGGACAGAGTTTGCCACTTTGATTGGCTTGGACCACGCGTAGAGTCTCGCCTACAGATCGTCCAACATCGTTAAATGAGACTAAGTGATATTTCAAGATACCATCTGGGTCGATCACAAAAGTGCCTCGCAGAGCTGTTCCCTCATCCTCAATCAAGACGTCATAAGCTTTAGCAACCTCACGTTTCATATCCGACAATAGAGGAAAATTAAGCTCGCCCAACTCTTTACTCCAAGCCTTATGAGCATGAACAGAGTCAACAGAGATGCCAAAGAGCTGCGTTTTTATCTTAGCAAAAGTATCAACTGCGTTGCTAAAGCCTTTCATCTCAGTTGGGCAGACAAATGTAAAGTCTAGCGGATAAAAAATTAAGATGACCCATTGACCACGAAAATCTTCTAGCGAGTATTCTTTAAACTCGCCCTTATGATATCCCTCGAGGTTAAACAGGGGTGCTGGATGTCCAACTTTTACCATGATTTTTTGATTAGTTATTTAGTATTAAAAACTTAAGTTAGTTTCCAGGCCTTAACTTTAGCATATCGCTGACCCACTAATTGCCAGTCAATATTGTTGAAAAATGCCTCAATGTAATCTTTGCGCTTTACTCCGTAATCGATCATGTAGGCGTGTTCATACACATCCATAATCATAAGCGGAACAGTGGCCCAAACAGCCCCTTTGTCATGCGCATCCTGGCTATAAAGATGTAACTCACCATCAAAAGCTGAGTAAGCCAACACTACCCAGCCTCTCGCGGCTAGACCGGCTGCTTTGAAGCGGGTAATAAAGCCATCCCAATCACCAAACTTATGTATCACAGATTGTTTTAAAGATTCATCGGGATCAGTTCCGCCTTTAGTGAGATTAGCGAAATACCATTCGTGCAGGCTGACACCATTGGCAGCAAAAGATTGCTGTCGCATTAACTCGCCTAGCTCCGAGTAGGTGCCGTTGGCAGATTCTAGATCAGTTTTATTGAGATTTTCTTCGATCTCGCCTAATTTTTTGATGTAGCCAGCGTAGAGAACATCATGATGCTGAGCGAGCTGCTCAGCTGAGATGCCATCAAGTTCTGGACTTTTGAGTGGCTTGGGTTGTGTATTCATCTAAATATAATAGCACTTCGCGCTTAACGCGCTTATTTAGAAGCGTGGGTTCTTTCTTAGATATTCCACGAGTAGCCTGACACCAAAACCGGTTCCGCCTTGAGGCTGATAGCCGCTCGGCTTTGGCAACATAGAGGTTCCTGCAATATCTAAATGAGCCCAAGGGATTTTGGCCGTAAAGTTTTCCAAGAATGCCGCCGCTTTAGTAGAATCGCCTCCCCCTTTAGAAATATTTGTAAGATCTGATTTGGTACCGCGCATAGTTTGTCGAAAATCATTATCTAGAGGCATACGCCAGATTTTTTCTGAAGTTACTTCACTAGCATCTAGTAATCCTTTACTGATTTTTTCGTTGTTGGTGATTAAGCCGGCATAGAAAAAGCTCAGGGCGGCAATTATTGAGCCCGTTAGAGTAGCGATATCGATAATACGAGTAGGCTTATATTTATCTGCCACGTAGGCCAGGGCGTCCGCCAAGATAAGACGGCCTTCGGCATCCGTATTAGCAATTTCTACGGATTTACCATTGTAGGCCTTAACAACAGAACCCGGCTTAATTGCATTTCCGCCTATGGCGTTCTCGGCTACCGGCATGACCGCTAGAATATTTGTTTTTAGCTTTAGTCGACTGGCAAGTTTAATAGCATGTAAAACAGTTGCCGCACCTGACATGTCCAAGTGCATCTGCTCAATCATAGAGTCGGCTGGCTTTAGATTTACCCCACCCGTATCAAAAGTAACACCTTTACCAACCAAAGCGGTTAAATTATTTTTGCGACTTTTGTCCCCGTAATACTCAAGCATGATCAACTGTGGCTTCCATTTACTAGCCCGCCCAACTGCGTGAATCAATCTAAGCCCCTTGGTCTTAAGCTGATCACCGCCAATGACAGTCATTTTTAGTTTGTCTTCCTTAGCGGCTATCTCAGCCTGGTTCACAAATGTCTCAGGGTTTACATCATCGGCGTTGTCGTTTTGCATGTCGCGAGTAGAATTTACGATCTCGGCGACGTGTTCGGCCTCTGTAAGTGCTAACTCTGCGCCTTTATTAACCCGCTCGATAGCTAGCTCCACATCGGAAGCTGAAAATTTATCTTTGAGCTTAGTTTTATATTTATCAAACTCGTAGGCACCCAGTAGATAACCCTCAGCGGCCGCTCCAACTAAATCAGATTCCTTAATTGCACTAGTGTACCGACCCGCCAAAACAGCCACCGCTTTGCTAATTCTTAACTTCTCAATAAGTTTTAGACTGTGCGCCGTCGCCCGTCTGACAATGTCGATTTTAAAAGATTTACGGCTACCAAGCCCTACCAGTAAAGTTATGTGCTTATCTTTGGTTGGATAATATAGCGACTGACCAGCTCCACCCTTAAAACCCCGTGCTGCCGCAAAGTCCGTTAGCTTCTCAGCAATATCTTTTCCAACGGCCTTTTTAACGACCGGGATAAATTTGCCAACCTCCCCCTTAAAACAAAAAAGGATTAGCGCATCACGATCATGGACCGATTCATCTAATTTTCTGAGAGAAATTTTTGGTGCTTTCATGATCCTGTAAGCTACCTGATCTGCTTACACCTGACAAGCACTTTCAAAGGTAAATGTATAAAAACCAAAGCTCTTAGACTCTGGATATAACTTTAAAGTATGAACTCCAAACTCAGGATTGTTAACCAGGCGATACATGCGTGGCTCGTCCACTACAAAAAATGATTTATCGCCCTCGTATTGAATGTCCGAGTCTGCATTAGACTTTGGTAAAGGCTTGCCATCCTGCTCTACCCAAACTTTAAAACCGGACTCAACCTCTGGCTTAATAACCGCAAAAACACCTTTAGCGTGATATTTAAGGCCGAGCCACGTGCCCGGCATAGGCTTGTCTTCTGTCGGCGAAAAGCGCTCAGGAGTCGCTTGCCATTTACCAGCAACATACAGTAGGTCCTCTTCAAGCTCGTCGCTTGGCTCTT
>CAYSXT010000002.1:42440-50885 GCA_964435075.1 uncultured Candidatus Saccharibacteria bacterium | reverse complement strand
AATCTAATTGGCTGCAACTCTGCATTTGCCGCTTTTAAAACATGGGTCTCAATCTCATGGGCGATTAGTGTCTTTAGTCTTAGTTCTGGCAGTTTTGTTTTTGCTTTTACAAAAATAGTTTTTTGGTGGCGCGATACTCTGGCCGCTGTTATTAGCCTTGTGCTGATAGCCACTTTCCAATCAGTGAGGCGGTATTTTCGAAGAATAGCTTCAAACTCCTGAACAACTTCAGCGGTACTTAGTTTTTTCCGCACAACTAATTTCTCCGTAT
This sequence comes from uncultured Candidatus Saccharibacteria bacterium, assembly GCA_964435075.1. GTDB lineage: Bacteria > Patescibacteriota > JAUYIX01 > JAUYIX01 > JAUYIX01 > CAYSXT01. Next base: position 50,614 of record CAYSXT010000002.1, on the reverse strand, counting down.
TTAAGCCGGCATCTAATATTTGTTGGGCTTTTTTGAGTGTATTTTTATTTGGTACTCCGTAGATAGCCTTTGCATGTTCAGTAAATTCTGTAGTACCTAAGGTCTCACGACTCTTGATCGTGTTGATTAGTTCATCCTTTTTTTGCTGAAAGAGAATTCCTAAAGGGTCATCTGGGATTTTAATATTGGAAAGTATTTTGTTTAGTTTTACTAAATAGGTTGGTGCTGGAGCATATTGAAAAGTTGGATTCTCAATTTTATTAGCAAGAAATAACTCCTGCTGCTCTTTAAGATTCAGAGGTATGGAAGGAGTTACAATCGCGATTTTATTACCTACTTTAGTAATTTCTTTATCAATCTTGAGGTGTTTACGGTTAATTTTAGTATTCATAGTTATGTATAGACTATGTTTTTTTGCTTGTCGGATCAATCCGTAGCATGTGCTATCTTATTGAGGTTATGAGTCCAAGCAGTCTAATCACAACACAAGATATAAATTTTATCACCGTAGATGGCGTATCTATTAAGGGGTCTTTTATACCGTCAGCACAGTTAAAATCTCCGCTGATTATTATGCTTCACCAGTTAGGAAGAACCAGAAAGACCTATGAACCGTATTGGCCCTTGTTTAAGAAAGCCGGCTTTGCTCAATTAGCACTAGATATTAGGGGGCACGGAGAAAGCATTGAGGCAAATGGAAAACCACTAAACTGGGAAGACTTTGAGCCAGCCGATTGGCAAAATGCTATAGAGGACGTTAAAGGTGCCTTAAGTGTTATGTCAAAGAAACGTGGTGTTGATTTAGAAAAAGTCGGTATAGTTGGAGCATCGATTGGTGCTAATTTAGCATTTAGATCAGCGGCTCTGCTGCCTGAAATAAAAAGTGCGGTATTGCTATCGCCAGGACTAGACTATCGCGGACTTACAACTGAAGAATTTGTAGATAGAGCAAAGCTTAAACCCTTAATGATTGTGGCGGCTGAAGGGGATAAGTATTCATTTGAGTCTTCTGAATCCTTGTCACAAAAACTTGGACCTGGTACTTTAAACGCAATTGAGGGCGAGGCTCATGGCACCGACATGTTAGCCGGAAATTCTCCTTTAGTTACACAAATTATTAGACACTTTCAAAAAACACTAATCTAAAACAATGCCTCGACACGTCGCCTTTAGTAAAGAAAAAATTGCTAGTCTTAAGGCAGGTGATAAATCAATAGCTGATCTCAAAACGCTAATGGGGGATGACGAACAAGCCTTTGAACAGTTTTTATCAAAAGATTTGGAAAAGTTGTATAACTTTGTCCAGCGCGAACTGCAATATCATGATGCGCTAGACGATTTGCCAGAAAATGAGCTAGACCCATATGATTTAATAAACGCTGCCATTCTTAAAATTTTAGATAAAAAACCTAATAAGCCCCTAAAATTAGGTCAAGCTATTTACGCAGAAGTCCTGGATCAAATTCAGAATGCTGTCGCTAAGTTAGAGGAGCAAGAGCGCCGTGAGACTTCAGTCGAAAAAAATATAAATGACGCTGCGGAAGAAGATGGGTTTACAACCTTGGGTGAGCAGGTTCTTGATTTTTGGCAACCTGATCAAGATTTAAACCAGTCAGATGTTATTGCAGATAAAGAGGTTCCTACACCTGCAGAAATTGAAGACATGAAAGATAGACAGGCGGAAATATACTTAGCTCTGGATGCTTTACCAAAGGTATGGCGCGAAGATTTTATTTTTTTAGCAGTTGAGCACTGGTCCGTTAAGAAATTATCTGAAATGAGAGACGTAAAGCTAGAAAAAATGCAGGAGCAACTTAAAAATACACAAGCTTTTTTGCAGGAAAGATTGCGGGAGAAGCTATTACTCTCCAATAGAAAGCCAGGCTCTGGAAAACACGCTCATAATAGTGACTAAAAGTAATGGCTAAATTAAAACAGTTTACCTGGGCGGAGGTCAGGAAGCACTCCAAAGAAAGTGACGGTTGGATTGTTTTAAATGGCAATGTTTATGATGTAACACAATATTTGGCCGGACATCCAGGAGGACCCCAATGGATAATTGATTGGTTAGGTAAAGATGCATCCGACGCATACAAAACCAAAGGTGGGATGGGGTTGGAGCATTCAGAATTTGCCCAGGAGCTATTAAAGGATTTACAGATAGGAACGGTTGAAGAAGAAAAATAATATCTAATGAATCCCGGAATTGATTTAGGTCCCTTTAGGTTGCACTACTATGGCTTGATCTTAGGTTTAGCGATTTTTACAGCGTACTTTTTTGCCCGCTATCGTCTAAAAAAATCTGGCAAGAATCCGAAAGTAATGGACGATGTGTTACTTTTTTCTGTTCCATTGGCCATAATATTTGCCAGAATATATTATGTAGTTTTTAGTTGGGCTGAATTTAGGGAGCAACAACAAAGTATTTTTGCTATCTGGGAGGGTGGGATTGCTATACACGGAGCTCTAATTGGAGGTCTGCTCGGTGTAATTGTCGCTCTCTATATTGCCAAAAAAAGGGGATCAAAAGAATTATCGCTGGGGGGCTTATTAGATGTGATAGCGCCTGCTTTACTTTTAGCTCAGGCCATCGGACGACTAGGTAATTTCGTTAACCAGGAGGCCTTTGGTTCTCCTACAAATTTACCCTGGCGCATATTTATTGAGGCAGAAAGAAGACCTCCAGGCTTTGAGGAATTCGAGTATTATCATCCTACTTTTGCTTATGAGGCCATCTGGAATTTAATTGGCGTAGTTTTACTTTTGCTACTTGAAAAAAGGGGGAGCTTAAAGAGATTTGGTAGCGGTGCAATTTTTGCAGGTTATATAATCTGGTACTCGATCGGCAGATTTTTTATTGAGGCTCTTAGAACGGACAGTCTTTATTGGGGCAATCTAAGAGTGGCTCAACTGATTAGTATTTCTGCAGTTCTTGGCGGTTTAGTATTTATTTGGTACCGTAAAAGCCATGCCAAAACTACCAAATAAGGACCAGGGAGTTACTATTTATACTGTTGACGGTTGCCCTTTTTGTCACCGAACCAAAGAGCTTTTAAAGGCAGAAAATGTAGACTTTACAGAATATGAAATTAGCGAAGATGAAGCTAAAGCAGACGAACTAATTGAGCTGACTGGTAGAGCATTAGTTCCTGTTACATTAATTGCTGGTGCGACCATTATAGGTTTTGACAAACCCAAATTAATGGACGCAATTCAGAAACATAAGAATTCTTAATTAATTATATTGTCCTCAAATATATTGCGGGCGACTATCGATCTCGATACGATCCGTCCTCGATTACAAAATAAACATGAGCGGGATTTACGCTTGTTACGGGATGCAAAGCGCTTAATTTTAGCCCCACATCCAGATGCGGATGGCTTAGCTACTGCAGCGCTGTTAGTGTCAGGCTTTAAAATTCCTGAGAAGCGCTGGAATCTGATCCCTATTAACACACCCTCTCGAAGTTTCACTAAAGAAGACCTAAGAGAAATTTTTAAGATTAAACCGGATTTTATTTCTTATTTAGATATAACGCCTAGCAATCCGAAGCAGCTGGCTTTACTAAAAAGGCAAACCACTTTGACTTTGATTGATCATCATCGTGTTCCTGCTGAGATTTTGGATTATTTTTTACTAGCTGTTAATCCGGAACCTGATATACATGCCTCGGCGGGAGCTTATCCAGCAGGTAAGCTTGTTTATGATTTAATTGGGGCTTCAGCGCGAGCTGATTTGGCTTTAGTAAGTATAGTCGGTGATCGAGTGGAAGAGTCCTGGAGAAGTTTTGTTAAGCGCTTTAGTGATGATGATATGGATATCGCGAATAAAGTAGCGCTACGCTTATCTATGGTCGGTCAAGCGACACGAGTGGATCAAAGAGAGAACCGCGCCGGTATATTAAAAAGACAAAAAACACTCTTTAATTACTTGGTTCGTTCTAAAACACTCGGAGCATTTTTAACTTCTTTTGATGCAACTAGAACCTTAAAGGAGACTTTTGAAGAGATGCAGCAAGGTGTGGATGCTTCAGCCGGAAAAGTCCAAATTGCTGTTGAATCTGGAGTTGAGTTCTTGCATGTTCCAATAAAGAACAAAACACATTGGTCAGTAATAAGTGGGACACTCAGACGACTTGAATTAGTGGCACCTGGCCAAACGGTGATTCTATCTGAGCCCTGGCATAGAGGAGAAGAACTCAGAATTATAAGCAATGATGACGAGGTGGATGTGCCAGAGCTACTAAAAGGTTTTGGTGGGGGTCATCACAGCATTGGTGGTGGACATTCTGAAGCGAGGCTTGCAGAAATAATTGATCTTATTAGAGAACGCTGGTCAAAAATGAAAGTCCAGTCATAATAGATGTATGGATCTTACTGAACATCAAGGTAAGCAACTATACAGACAATATAAACTTCCCGTAGCAGGTGGTATTACTATTAGTGATGTAAGGGCGGCTAAGTCAGCCTTTGAACACTTAAGGGCTGAGCGACCAAAAATAAAAAAAGTTGTCCTAAAAGCCCAGATACCAATTGGTCATCGTGGGCAAAATGGAGCTATCTTATTTGCAACTGATAAGGATGTAGAAAGTAAGGCAGCTGAACTATTGGGCAAAATAGTGGAAGGTCATGAGATAAAACAGCTATTAATTGAGGAGTTTATTGAGATCAAGCAAGAGCTATATTTAGCTTTAATGCTAGACCGTCAAGCTCGAGAGGTAGTGGTGTTGTTTTCACCGCAGGGTGGTATGGAAATAGAGGAATTAACTAAAAAGGGTGGCCTGGTAAGAGCGAGTTTGCCTTTAAACAATGAGGAGTGGAGTTCACTAAAAAAACAATTGCCGTCACAGGTGCATGATCAATTTACAAATATTGTGCAAGAGTTAGAGAGATTGATGTCAGAAAAAGATGCGACTCTAGTGGAGGTTAATCCATTGGCGATCACTGAAGATAATGAGCTTATGTTGCTAGATAGTAAGGTGGTCATTGATGATAATGCTCTATTTAGACAGACGGAGTTTAGTAATTTGGTTAAAACTGATACGGAAGTAGAAAAATTGGCTAAAGAAAAAGGACTGGCTTTTGTTCCCCTGGATGGAACGATAGCTGTAATTGGCAATGGAGCTGGCCTTGTGATGGCTACACTTGATTTATTGCAGCGCGAGGGTGGTTCGCCAGCCAACTTTTTGGATGTAGGCGGGGGAGCAAAACAAGGGGTTATGGAGAGTGCCCTAGACCTAGTCTTGAGGCAAAAGCAGGTTAAAGGTCTATTTGTGAACATCTTTGGCGGCATTACCCGGGCGGATGAGATTGCTTCTGGTTTGGTTGAGTATTTAAAAGACCAGGACGTTAATATTCCAATAGTAGTTAGGTTGATTGGTAATAATGAAGAACAGGGAAAAAAGATCCTGAATAGCGCTGGTATAGACGCATTGGACTCAATGGAAGAGGCCGCAAAGCTAATTGTAGAAAAAACAAAATGAGTATTTTTATAGACGATAAAACAACTGTAATAGTACAAGGTATTACGGGGCGCGAGGGGAGTGCCCACACTAGGCAAATGGTAAAAGATGGTACTAACATAGTTGCTGGTGTCACGCCCGGTAAAGGAGGACAGGAGCTTGATGGTATCCCAGTCTTCAATACAGTATCGGAAGCTTTGAAAGAAGTAGAAGCTAACTGGACCATAGGATTTGTTCCCGCTCCTTTTAGCAAAGATGCTGCACTGGAAGCTCTTAAGGCAGGATTAAACACCGTCGTAATCACCGAGCATGTTCCCGTTAAAGATACCCTTGAGGTGCATCAATTTGCTGTAGATAAAAAATTGATTGCTATTGGACCTAACTGCCCCGGAATTATTAACCCGGGTGGGTCTAAGCTTGGCATAATGCCAGCTTCAATTTTTAAGCCAGGCTCAGTTGGCGTTATTTCTCGCTCTGGAACACTGACTTACGAGATAGTAGCGCACTTAAGCCGCGCGGGCCTGGGTCAAAGTACAGCAATTGGCATTGGTGGTGACCCAATTAACCTGACTAATCTGGGTGAGGCGCTGATGGCATTTGAAAAAGATGAAAGTACCGAGGCTATTGTGATCATAGGTGAAATTGGTGGTGTCGCAGAAGAAGAGGCAGCCCAAAATCTCATCGGTAAGACTGTTAAGAAACCTATTGTTGCCTATTTAGCCGGAAGAACAGCACCAACCGGTAAACAATTGGGACACGCGGGTGCTATTATAGAGCGAGGCAAGGGCACAATAGCCAGCAAGGAAAAAGCATTGGTAGCTGCTGGAGTGCCGGTGGCCAAGGTTCCGAGTGAGGTACCAAAGCTATTAGTTAAGCTAACAACATAAATATAAAATAATACATATGCCAGATATAAAAATAAAACCTCCTAAGGCAATTGTGATAGTCGGTGCGTCTCGTGATCGCAGCAAATTTGGTAATAAAGCAGTTAGGGCCTATAAGGACTCCGGCACAGAAGTATTCGCAATAAATCCATTTGCTGATGAGATCGAAGGTGCAAAAGCTTATAAAAGTGTTGCTGAGGTCCCGGCCGCTAAAACTGATCTAGCCTCCGTTTATACTCAGCCAAAAATAACAAAAAAAATTCTGCCTGAGTTGGCAAAGTATGGTATTAAAGAAATATTTTTTAACCCTGGAAGTGAAACAGATGAGCTCATTAGTGAAACTCGCAAGCTAGGTATGGACCCCTTGCTTGCTTGTAGTGTTACAGCTATAGGTCGAAGCCCCACTGATTATTCGGACGAGTAAAAATTAGATATGGATAAAGTAGGAACAGCTAAAATACAAGCCGGAAATATTAATCGGGGGACACTGCCCGTAGCGTTTCATCCAGATGGCAAGATAGCTAGAATTCCGGTCATAGCCATAAAGGGAACAAAAAGGGGTCCTACCGTCGGATTAATTGCTGGGGCTCACGGTGATGAGCTTAATGGGCCGGAGACTGTCTATCGGTTTCTGAAGCAGTTAGATGTTAAAAAATTACACGGCACGCTGTTAGTACTACCGATTATGAATCCCTGGGGTTTTGCTGATAAACAAAGGCAGGTCTCAATAGATTTTCGTGATTTAAATCGTAGTTATCCGGGGAGTAAACAAGGCTCCTTTAGTTATCAAGTAGCCGAAAATATTCTAAACAATTTTCTAAATAAGGTTGATTTTGCGATTGATGTTCATGATGCAGGTCGGAGGAGAGTCTTATTGCCGCATGCCATTGCTCATATCAAACCAAAAACAGATGAAACGCGCAAAATGGCCTTAGCTTTTGGCTTTGATGCGATTGTTGTGCGTGAGCCTAAACTAGGTATGTTAGCCGGAGAAGCTAAAAAGAAGTTTAAAAAACCCGTGGTGACTATCGAAATTGGAGGCGCGATGCGTTTGTGGGAGCCGTTTCTAAACAGAGCAGTTACGGGAATCAATAATATTTTAAAGTATAAGGGTGTTCTCAAAGGAGTTAGAACTGTTCCTGATACGCAACTAGTCTTACAAAGAAAACATGATAATCCAACGGAGATGAGCGGATTATTAACGAGCTGGGTTACTATCGGAGAAGTAGTAAAAAAAGGACAGCCATTATATCGAATACATGATCCAATATCTGGTAAGGAAATTATTCATAAAGCTCGGTTTTGCGGGATAGTAATAGCCATAAATGTATTGGCCCATGTCAAAAAAGGGGACGAGGGAATTTCGCTAGTTAAATTTATCTCCTGTCGCCAGGATATAACAACCGTTAAAGGCCAGGTAGTGAAAAATCGTGAAAAGGAGGGTGTCCGGCTGATCAAGTCGGTCCTATCTCAAGCTCACAAGAAACATCAATAAACCAGCTAAGATTAATTCTTTCCGCGCCTAAAATCTTTAATTAAGCCGAAGATTCCAACAAGCCCCAGGACTGTTAGTCCAAACAAGAACAAAAATTGGTTCTCTATGCCTAGAGTTGTCGCGCTTGCATCTCCCGTTTTTGGAGTAGGGGTTACTGCCACTTTTTCTTCGAAATCAACTTCAATAGTTTCAACCCTAGTGTCTTTTTCTTGCGCGTATGTAATATTATAGCCAAGCAACATGCCAGTTGCGGTCAGGCCAGATAGACCTATTGTGCTCTTTAGATGTCTCTTTTGGGGAGTTTTCATGTTTTTGGGTTCGAGTGTTAATTGA
>CAYSXT010000002.1:0-42340 GCA_964435075.1 uncultured Candidatus Saccharibacteria bacterium | reverse complement strand
AGTGTTAATTGATTCGAACAGCCTATTGTAACAAGTATTAGACAACTTGTCAAGATTATGAGGTAAAAAAATATAGCTTTTATTCAGGCTGCAATACGGGAATTAGTTCCAGCAAGTCTGATCCATCACCCTTGGGGATGTTCAACTCTCCAATTTCGTCTTTCCAGGCCTCAACTCCACCAGTGACATTAAATACATTTTCAAAATCGGACTGCAGTAAGGCTTGTGCGCTTATAGCTGAGCGATTACCAACACGATCATATACATAAATATTTTTTGTTTTGTCGATGAGGCCTGCATCAATTGCTGCCGCAAAACTATGAAGGGGAATATTAATGGCTCCAGGAATAAATCCAGTCACAAATTCATATGATGTTCTGGTGTCGATGATAAGCGTATCTTGTGCCTCGGCTACGGCTAGTAGTTCCTGCACGCTGGCCTCGGGCACCTCAATAGAATGTAGAAGGTCAACAAGGTCACTTTGTACCAGCTGAGCCTCAGATTCTAAACTCAAATCCGCTGCTTTGTAAGCAGCAAATCCTCCCTCTAAAACGTGTAAGTCTGAGTATCCTAGCAGGCCTAGGTCTCTGGTTGCATTGTCTAGTCCTTTACATTCATCGCTTTCGCAGACAAGAACAACCTTAAAATCTTTTAAAAGTATTAATTTTTCTGTTCTAATTGAGATCTCATAATAGGGGAGTGACACTGAATCAGGTATATGACTTACTACAAAATCACTTCTTGGCCTAAGGTCAAATATAAGGAAGGAATCTCCATTTATTATGTTGGTGGCCAGTTCTTCGACAGAGATAGTTGGCAAGGCCGTGTCTGTGGTGACGGGTTCTACATCTTTGTCAGTAAAAAGGCCGAATAAAACTACCCCCACAATTATTACCAGAATAATTAGAGCAATATATTTGAATCTATTCCCGGGAGTTTTTACTTCGTTTTGCACGCCCTTAATATTGTGCCTTCGAGGCTCTGATGTCCATTAATAAATTCTGTCCCACTTTGTTTGGCATGACCCTCTAATTGCACCATCTCTAGATTAAGAAAACCATCGCCTGTTTTTACTATTAAATTACCCTCTAGCTTAACGAGAGCACCCGGATCTAAATTATCAGTTGAGGCAACTAGTTCTGGCTTAGGCAATACCCCTGTGGCTGCTAGAATTTTTATCCGCTTATTATTCAAATAAGAGTAGGTGCCAGGCCAAGGGTCATATGCTCTAATCTTTCTTAATATTTCGATGGATTTTGTAGTCCAATCAATCTCTCCATCTGTGCGTTTGAGTAAATGATGTGTAGTAGCCTGTTCATGTTTTTGGGGAGTCGGCTGTAATTTACCTCCCAAGTAGGGCGGCAATGCTTCAAGAAGTAAGTTTGCTCCCTGGTTTGCAAGGTTTTCCGTCAATTGCGGTGTAGTGTCGGATTCATTTATGTCTACAATTTTTTGTTTAAGTATAGGACCATGATCCATTTTATTGTCTAGCTTCATAATAGTGATACCGGTTTTTTCATCTCCCTTTAAGAGGGCATCTACAATTGGGGCCGGCCCACGATGAAGTGGTAAAAGCGACGGATGAACATTAATAAAACCCATCTCGGGTATATCTAATATCTCTTTAGGAAGGATCTTGCCGTATGCGACTAAAACTGCTGCTTTAGGATTTAGCTTTTTTAACCAAGAAATAAAATCTGCATCATTCAATCTATTTGGTGTCTTTAATTCAATCTTGTTTTTTTCTGCCAATACTTGGATGGGGGATTTAGTTAACTCCGCATGACGACCAACTTTTTTAGGAGGTTGAGTGACTACACCCACCACGTTTAGATTACTGGTAATTAACTTTTTTAGGGATGGAACTGAAAAATCTGGCGTACCAAAAAAGACAATGGGGTATGAGGTAGCCTTGTTTACTTCGCTCATACTAATTATTTAATGCGGAAGCGGATTGAGAACTCTTTTCAGTCTCTTTAAGTCTGTCTGGCAGCAATATGCCGATTAGATGATCGTGCTCGTGCTGAACAACTCTGGCATCCAGGTTTGTTAGCTCCAATTGTATTGCTTTACCGTCTCGGTCCAAAGCTTTTACGGTAATGCGCTTACTTCTATTAACTTTGCCAAATATACCAGGAAAAGACAGGCAGCCCTCGTCATCAAGAATTTGCTCTTTTGAATAATCAATAATCTCAGGATTAATCAGACACATCGTTTTTCCGAGAACCTTTACCGCGAAAATTTTCTTAGGCACGTTTACCTGGGGTGCAGCTAGTCCTAAACCGTCGGCTACTTCCATTGTTTCTTCTAGCTCGTCAAAAAAACTCTGCATAGCCGGTGCGGTTATGTCAGCTTTTTCAACATCGATTGCTTTTTGTCGTAGGCGAGGGTCCGCGCCAAGTAATATCTGCATGATTTAATAATTTTGAACTAAAAGACTACAATAAAATACCTAGTTTGTCAATGATTATACCATTCGAAATTAAAACAAAAAATCTTCCGGATCTACGTCTAATATCGTTTTAGAAGGAACCAACTTAAAAATATTTTGGGGATTATCAGTAACCACTAGTCTCTGCAGGGTTTTTCTGCCGCGCGGTAGAATTTTTTCTGATGACGGAAAGACGGTCGTGTTTTTTTCTAAAAGAGGATTATTTGTTAAAGCTTTTTCGTAACTTTCTATAAATGATCCATCTAATTTATGTCTAGCCTCACTAGTGGCGGCTGTGGAACTAAGCTTTATGAGACGTCCATAAGGAGGAAACCCATAATGCTTTCTTTCTTGAAGCTCGGACATAATAAACTGCTCATAATTAGCATTTATCAGTGCCTTAAGCGCTGGGTGGTCAGGATTAAGTGTTTGTATTAAAACTTGCCCTTTTTCTTTTCTACGGCCTGCTCGACCTGCAACCTGCCAAAGGAGTTGGACTGTGCGTTCATGCGCTCTAAAGTCGGGCATAAATAGTCCATGGTCAGCATCAACAACTACTACCAGATGTAGTCTCTCCAAGTCCCATCCTTTGGCTACTAACTGTGTTCCCACTAAAATATCAATTTTTCCGGAGTGTAAGTCCTCATTTAAGCTCTTGAGTTTTGGTTTAGAAGTAGCGATATCACGGTCAAGTCTTTCGACATTGGCTGCTGGAAAATGGGTTTTAAGTTGAGCTGTCAGACTTTGCGTACCCGTGCCCAGATAATTAAATATTGCAGCACTACATTTTGAGCACTTGGTTGGTTTTGATTTTTTTACATCGCAATAGTGGCAAGCTAAATGTTCTTGCGGAGACTTATGCAGAATCAGCGGGCGTTCACACTTGGTGCAGCGTTCGATATTACCGCAGGCATGACAGATGGTTACAGCAGCACTACCTCTGCGATTTATTAAGACGATTACTTGCTTATTTTTGTTTAAAGTTTTTTCGATGCTTTCTAGTACAGGATCTGATATTGCGATGCTGGAGGGTACACCGCGAGTATCTATCAGTTCTACCTGTGGTAGAGAAGCATCGCCGTAACGTTTGTTCAGCACAAGTTTTTTTATATTTCCAAGTTGTACTTGATGCCATGTTTCTGAACTAGGCGTGGCACTGCCCAAGATCAGCGGACATTTTACCCGTCGGGACAACAGGCTGGCAGCAGCTCGGGCGTGAAACCTTGGCTCTTGCTCGGTCTGCTTGTAAGAGGCATCGTGCTCTTCATCGATAACTATTAGTGCCAATTTTGGTAGGGGTAAAAAAAGAGCAGAACGCGGACCGATTACCAGGGAGGGGAGTCCTTTAGCCAAGCGTACCCAGTTTTTGCGTTTTTCTAGATTAGTCAAAGCGCTATGCCAGATAATCACATGGGAACCAAAAAATTTCTTCAGTCGATCGGCCAGATGAGGGGTCATCGCAATTTCAGGAACAAGCATTAATACTTGTTGTTTCTTTTTTAAAAGGTCATAGGCAGCTCTTAGGTAAACCTCAGTCTTGCCAGAGCCCGTCACACCAAAAAGTAAAAAACTACTGGTCTGGCCATACTTTTTCTTTATATTTAGGTATACATCCTCTTGAGCGTCGTTTAATTCTGGCTTTTCAAGCTTTTGTGACGACTCAAAATGGGTTTCAATTTTATCCAAAGGGCCGGCAGGAGGAAGCATCATTTTTACGACAGAGCTTAAGCTTGCTCGATAATTTTTTGCAATGTCCCAGGCTAACTGTAACTGCCTTGCAGGTAGAGAGTAGGGGACTGGCTCCGCCTTTTTAATTTTAAATTTTGGAGTTGTAGCCTTTTTTTGTTTTGGTGTTTCAGAAATTACTACACCTCTAATTTTTCGCCCGGCCAAGTTAACATTAACTACAGTGCCAGTGGAGGCCTGCTTAGTCAGTTCGTATGTGTAATGTTGTGCGCCGCCGATAGGAAGATAAGAGCCGGGTATTACTTCTACTTTTTCCACGATATTGCTGCATAGCCGGTACCGTCTAATTCCTCGTATGACATAAGATTTGCTTTTGCGTCAGAGTTGGCTCCTACTAACACTGCCAATAGTGAGGCTGCCTCTTGGCCGGCTGCCTCTAAATCTTCCGGTGACATTGAGAGCACCTTACTAAAATCGTTAGATTTGGCTCCGCTAATAATATTGTCGTTAAACTCTTTGCCTTGTGGCTTATAGCCGGCAGCGCCATCCTTGCTTAACCTAGAGGAGAGATTGCCAATACCAAAAAGTGCAATTTTTGATTCAGTACTATTGAATACCGCGGCCAGGAGAGTGCCAAAGTCCACAACGGAAAGTACTGGTTTATAGGGTAAATGGATTACCGACAAGTTGTAAACCGCATCAGGATCGCTAAGCAGGGAAGCGACAATACTCGAGCTTTGATCAAGTTTTATGCGGGGAACCTTACCAACAGTTATTCCTAGGGGCTTTCCCTTTACTGTAATAGCCTGCATCAAAGAAAGGTCGTTATTGAAAATTTTTGGTCCGGTCTCCACATCCTGAATTGGTCCTGTTGTTAACTTATCTAAAGTGTAATAAGCATAAACATTTTTTTGGGCTACTGGAGGAGAATACGGGTCCAGTGGTCCAACGGCTGCAGAGGAAACTAAAACAATTGAGTTGGTACCACTCTCTTTGATATCATTTTTTATCTTTTGAAAAGCAGCGGCTGTTTCTGCTAGTTTTTTAGCCTTATCTCCTGACATTAATAAATTTGCCGGATGTGGGACTAGTGCTGAATAGACTAAGCTCATACCTCTAAATTAAACTAACTTATGGTTTCTGTCATGCTAAGCTAATTTCATGAATTTATTCTTAAAACACCAAAAAGGTTCAAGCCCTAAAAATGATGAGATACCAGGTGGTAATGTACGAGTACGTATTGCTCCTAGTCCTACTGGTTCACTTCATATTGGCACTGCCAGAACAGCTTTATATAACTGGCTTTTTGCCCGTAAAAATGTCGGAAAGTTTGTTTTGCGCATGGAGGATACTGATACTAGCCGTAGTACCAAGGACAACGAAAATAATATAAAAGACGGTTTAAAATGGCTAGGATTGGATTGGGATGAGGGTATTGATGTGGATGGAGAATTTGGACCCTATCGGCAAACAGAGCGTCTAGAAAGCTATAAGCCTTACCTAAAAAAACTACTTGAAGATAAAAATGCCTATTATTGTTACTGCACACCCGAGGAGTTAGACGTTGACAGAAAAAGAATGTTAAAAGCCGGTAAGGCTCCGATATACCAAAAACGCTGCTGCAACCTAAAACCGGAAGAGATTGATGCTCATAAGAAAAACCAAAGGACTCCGGTAATAAGATTTCAGGTTCCAGAAAATAAAGAAATAGTTTTTGAAGACCAGGTGCGGGGCAAGTTTAGTTTTAATAGTAAAGATTTTGGCGATTTTGTAATCGCGAAAAGTAACGGGGACCCGCTATTTCTATTGGCTAATCTAATAGATGATTACGAAATGAAAATCACTCATGTTATTAGGGGTGAGGATCATATTCCCAACGTTCCCAAGCAGTTATTGATTGCAGAGGCTCTGGGTATCGAACCACCCTTCTTTGCTCATCTTTCCCTAATCCTAAATCCAGACCGCTCTAAAATGAGCAAGCGGGCTGGGCCGACCGAGATTGCCGAGTATCAGAAATTAGGCTATTTGCCAGAGGCCTTAATAAATTACATTGTCTTACTTGGCTGGAACCCCGGTACCACTCAAGAAATATTTACTCGAGAAGAGTTAGTCAGTAATTTTTCGATGAAACAAATTAATAAAGCAGGGGCAGTCTTTGATCTTAAGCGTTTACAATGGATGAACGGAATGTATTTACGTCGTCTCTCACCTGAGCAGTTGGTCAAAGTTAGTAAAGATTTTTTAAGTCCAGAGGCAAAGCAAGCCGACGCGGCATTCTCAAAAAAAGTTTTAGTAACCGTGCAGGAGCGCCTACAATTTTTAGCTGAAATTCCGGATCTGACCCATTTTTATTTCGAGGATAAATTGGAATACGATTCTGAACTTTTAATTTGGAAAAAGGGGACACGTGAGTCGACCCTAAAAGTACTTGAGACTATTACTGACTTTATTAGTAAAAATGAAGATAAGGTGGAGGTAGCATCTCCTGATGAAGTTGAAAAAATGCTGCGCAAATTCAGTGAAGACAATAATATGGCAATTGGAGAGGTATTCTGGCCTCTCAGGGTCGCTTTAAGCGGTTTAAAGGCCTCACCAGGGCCACAAGAGATCATTTGGGTGTTAGGAGTTAATAAGTCCCTAGAAAGGCTTAAAATGGCCGTTAAAGCCATTTCTTAAGGCTGTCTAACTGTGGGTAAAAATTGACAAATCTTTCACGTACGTGATATAATATAAATTCATGAGACTTCTCACGCCAAAGACTAAAAGGCGACTCCAAGTATTAATAACGGGGTTATTAGTTGTTAGTGTCGCGTTTTTTAGTTCTGCCTTAATTGCGCCTCCTGTAGCTAATGCAAGAGGTGTGGAGGATATCCAAGAGGATATAAATGATCTTAATGGTGAGGTCAATCAACTTGATAAAAAAATTGAGGCTTTAGAAAACGACATCACAGAAAAGCAGGGTGAAATTAAATCCCTCGAAAATAAATTAGCGGTCATAACAAACCAGATTGATAAGTTAGAGCTCGAGATAGAAAAAACGCAAAAAAAGATAGAGCGAACCGAAAAAGAGATTGAGAAAACCACTATCGAAATTAAGGTCAAAGAAGAAGACATCAAGAATAAAAAAGAACACCTTGAAGAATTTGTTCGACTTTTATATGAGCTGAGTCAGAGAAATATGTTTGATGTGTTGCTCTCTAACGGTAACTTTTCCGATATTTTAAATGAGGTGCAGTACACAACAACTATTCAAGGGCAAACACAAAAAAAGCTTGATGAAATCCAAGACCTAAAAAAAGAGCTAGAGACAAAAAAACAAGAGTTGGAAAGTCAGCATCAAGAAGCCATTGAGTTACGGGTGACAATGGAAGGTCAAAAGCTTGCAGAGCAAAATAAGCGAGCTGAGCAAGACACTATTTTAGAGAAAACCAAGGGGGAAGAGGCTGAATACCAGAAAATATTGTCCGATACCGAGGCTTTACAGAAGCAGGTTATCGCTGATATTAAAAATCTTGAGGATGAGTTAGCTTCTCAAGGCTCCTCGAGCGGTGGGGGAAACGCCGTTCCTCCAGGAAATGGGATATTAAAATGGCCGGTGGCAAATGGAACCGTTACACAGGAGTACGGAAAAACTAGCTTTGGTAATGGTGTTTATCCGGGTGGTTTCCATAACGGGTTGGATATTGCGGATGAAGCTGGAACCCCGATTTTGTCTGCACATGACGGCACAGTTATCGCTGCCGGATCGCTGGGAGGAGTGGCTTATGGAAACTGGGTTGCAATAGAAGGCACTTCAGATGGACTTGTGACAATGTATGGCCACATGTTGTCATCCTCTGATGTCTCTGTTGGACAGGCAGTTTCGGCCGGCGATGTCATCGGACATATGGGCAGTACAGGATTCTCAACCGGTTATCATTTACATTTTACGGTCTTCACAGTCTTTTTGACCATACAACAGCCTTATGGCCTGTTGCCATACGGTAGTCATGTAAATCCACGTCTGTACCTATAGTCTTAAATAATGGTACCAACTGCAAACAGAGCAAAAAAGTCTGCAAAATTAAGTAAGACTAAAAAACGTAAAAAATCTTTACTCTCAAAGAAAAAGGCAGAACTCGAAGTCTCAGCCGGAGGAATTTTATATACAAAGCGCAGGGGACAGATAAAAGTTGTCTTAGTTGGTCAATTTAAGCCCTTTGTGACTTGGCGATTACCAAAAGGTCATAGAGAAAGGGGTGAATCGCTCTTAGACACTGCCACACGTGAAGTACGTGAAGAATCTGGCGTATTTGGTACTGGTGGTCCTAAGCTAGGCAGTGCCAACTTCTATTTTATACATCCTGTTACAAATAAGTTTATTCATAAGTTTGTGCATTATTATCTGTTTAAAAAAAAGTCGGGTACTATAGCTGACCACGACCGGGAGCATGGACAAACTGCGCGGTGGTTTACTATGACCAAAGCTATCAAGGCTGCTACATTTAAAAACGATAAGATTATGCTCAAGCGAGCTGCAGCAATGATTAAGAAGCGTCAGGCAGCTGGTAAAAAGACCAAACGATCCACTACCGGCAAGTCCTTAGACTTAGGTATCTACCAGGCAGGTAGCGAAAAGGATTAAGAAATAGGTAAAAAAGAGGTTTTATACACAAATAATTCTATTGCACTTAATATACCTTAAGTGTAATGTAATAGTATGAAAATGCTTAAGAAGGATTCTAAGCGTCAAAAGCCACTCCCCCAGTATCGTGAGGAGTTCTTTCAATATCTAGAGGTTGCCAAGGATTCTTCTGTTAGAACCATAGAAAACTATCGTAGATTTTTGGATCCATTCTTTAAATGGCTTAAACAAGATGGCATAGAAGACCTATTACCTAGCAACCTCTCTTCTGACCACATATATGGCTACAGACTATTTCTAAGTCGCTATAAGAACCCAAGGACTAATAAGCCCTTAAAAAAGAGCACGAGGATGTTTTACCTTGTCTCTCTAAGAGCTTTTTTAGATTTTTTTGCAGCCCAGGGTATCAAGTCGCTCCCAGTTTCTGCAGTTACTCTGCCAAGACTCAAAGACAAAGACAGATACAAAAATATTAAGTTTCTAACACTAGAACAGCTCAGAAAATTATTTGCTGCTCCTGATACCAAAAAGATGACCGGCGCCCGCGATAGGGCCATAATGGAGGCATTGTTTTCGACTGGCTTGCGTGTTTCTGAGCTAGTAGGGCTTAATCGCAATCATATTCCAAAAAATACTAACCCCGGGGGACCTACCGAGCTAACCATCACAGGTAAAGGTGATCGTCTTCGTCCGGTGTACCTCTCCCCTCGCGCTATCAAATGGATTAAGGAGTATGAGTCACGTCGTACTGACAATGATCCGGCACTTTTTGTACGGCACGCTAAGATTCGCTCGACTAGCTCACGAAGATTATCAGTGCGATCGATAGAACATGCCCTAGAAAAGTACAGCACCTTGGCCGGACTCCCCTACCGCGTCACTCCTCACGTCTTAAGACACACTTTTGCTACCGATTTATTAAATAAGGGTGTTGACTCACGTACAGTCCAGGAATTCTTGGGGCATGCCAACTTAGCCACAACTCAGATGTATCTGCACGTTACGAATACAAAATTAAAAGACGTTCATCAGAAGTTTCATTCGATCGATTAATACTTTTACTTATCTACATCAGAAAAAGAATGAACCCAGGCAGGTTGAACAGTCTTTTTGAAGGCATTGGTAAATTCATCGGTACTTTTATTCTTCAAAATAGGCGACAATTTCTTAAATAAATATTGGCTATCATTAGTTATCCGTGGATAGCGCATTAGAGTTACTGGAACCATTGCATCGGACGCGGCAAATACTAATTTGTATAATTGTTTATAAAGTATTGTCTCCTGATCCCCTGGCTTGTCGGTATGCCAAAAACCCCCTTGTACTTGAGATGGCTTTTTATTCTCCTCTTTGGAACTATCAACAACATATTGCCGGCTTTTTGCTGCGGCCGATGCATCCCGCATAGGAATAAATAAATGATCAATCTTTATTGAAGGATTTTTAAAAACGTCTTCGGCGTAGTCGCAAAACCAAGGACTTTTCACAATATATGGCGAGGCCGGGTTTCTAATGTCATGCTCTAAACCTGCACGCGCATTTTTATTGATGTGAGAATCGGTTTCCGTAAAACCGGTATCTAGTCCTAATTCTGATAAAAGCTGTACCAAAAAGCTGGTGCCTGCTCTACCGGTTCCGGAAATTATTACGTGGTGTCGCGGCTTTTGATTTAGTTTCATTGAGTGTTAGTGAGGCTTAGTCAGTCTATAATCTTTAGTTTGGCTCGGAATATTCTGGCCCTCAAAGACTTTATCAATAGTTTTTTCTGCCACTAACCTACCCAAGATTAATTTACCAGCTAAGGCCGTAAAAAGCCCCGGCAGTCGATCTAGTATGCCATGACTCGCAATCATGTAATTTCGGCTAATTCCATAATCCCCTTTTTCTATATCACTATACCCCAAGTGTGTTCTAATCCCAGTATAAGAATTAACAATTTTAGCCTCCGCTGTATTTGGTATTAGACCTTTTGCCCCCTTCCTGAGTAAAGCTAAGTCTGTCTCAGTTGTTTTGGGTTCTGTCCATTGAGTATATTTTTTCCAGGTAGCTCCTACGTTTATATAATTGTTATGTGGAATTAAAACATCCCCGGGTCTGTTCTCTCCTACTAAACTTACAATTTGGTTAAGTTTAGGTTTATCTAGAACAATCACTGTGCCGTGTATGTAGACAAGTTTAAGGGTTCCTCCCAGTCTATTGACTACATCTGCCGACCAGGCTCCCGCAGTATTAACAATTGCGTCATAAGAAGCCTTGTACTGAATCCCCTGTACGTCAGCAAGTGTGATCTGCCAGGTTCCTCCTTGGTGTGACCCTTTTATTAGGCTCGTATTTTCCAGAACAGTTACCTTACGTGCTCGTAATTCTTGTCCTAACGATAATGTAATCAGGCCAGGATCAAGACTAACATCTGGGGTTAAGTAACCTCCTGTTACTTCTGGACTTAAGAAGGGCTCTATTTGTAATGCTCTAGTCCTATTAATTTTATGGATAGGAATACCAATAGATTTTATGCCCTTTTCAAACTTATCTATATAGCTAGGATCGGCATCGTCGAGAGTTACAAAAAGTCCTGGTCCTTTGCCTACCGCAAAAGGAAAATTATTTTTATAAACTGGATTTTCAAGCGAGCAAAGCTCAGCAACAGTAGGATCACTAACGGCGTATCTGGCACCAGAGTGAAGTAACCCCGTAGCCTTGCCGGTTGTGCCTGAGCCGATCTGGCCCTTATCTATAATGGTGCATTCGGCACCCCGGAGATTTGCATCTAACGCCGCATAGAGTCCTGCAATACCCGCACCAATAATTAAGATCTTCATTTTATTGTCCGCTTATTTGTAGACTACGTTTTTTAACTTTGGCCACAGATTGATCAACGATTCCTTGAGCGCCTAACTGTGTAAGTGAAGGTGTGCTTATGGGCTTATCTGCCTGTCGCATTGACTCGGGATGAGTAGAAACTGTTTTTTCTGGAACCTTTAGGTCTTTTTTAATTGTCTCGACGGTTTTTTCTTGTGCAAACTCACTTGGAACTTCGTCCGGGATAAACTCATCTTTAATTTGTCGTGGTGCAACCGGTCTTAACTCAGGATCAATTTCTGCATAAATGTTTTGATATCCAGCATAGGCGGGCGTTAGATTTGTAGATACGGGGATAGTATATGCCTTTTCTCGTGCGGCTGGTTTGCGCCGTATAAATTCAGGAATACGCACTGCATAATTTTCTGGGCTTTTTAGACGAACCCAAACTACGCCAAACATTAAAGCTAGTAAGAGAATTGCATAAAAACCTACATTCGAGAACAGTACAAAATCAAACAAGCCATGCGTGGCAATTGCCAGCAATAGACCAATCGCATAAAGCTTAACTCTTCCATACCTTTGGAACTGAGCTCGGCCAATGTAATAACCAAAAATTCCTGAGTACATTATGTGAGCAAGAGTTGAGACCGCGAATCTCAATAAAAATGTAGACACAAAACTATTAATGTCTAATACTCGGAGACTGCTGAATAGATAGAGGGCATTTTCAGCAGAGGCAAAGCCCAATGCGACGGCAACTCCATACTTAACTCCATCAATAATACGAGTAAACTTAGGAGATTTAGAGCCTATAAAAAATACTGCTAGCCATTTAAAGCCCTCCTCTATCGGTCCCACTATCAAGAAGGTCGCAACGGCCAGTATTAAAATGGTAAAGGCGTTATCAGTTCGACACAGTGGCGATGATGCAACACAAAGACCAAATTCGGGTGGTAAAAACCCAATTAAGAATCTTTCACTAAAAAAGGATAATATGACGGCCCCAATTCCCCCAAAAAACATCATAATTAATAGGGCAGTAGGCTGCTTACCTTTTTGGAATCTTTTTTTACGTCTTAAGAAAAAGAACCAACTATAAAAAAGGACTGGTGCAAATCCTAAGAAAATTGAGAGGAAAATTATTGAAGCAATAGAGGCCTGCATGGAAAGTGTTTGTTGCAATGACTATGCAATGTATTTATGTTTACGTCAATGTATAAATTCAACCCTTGACGGTTAAGTTTTCGTTGGTACGCTCATTCTTTACAGGCACCAATGGGAAAAGAAATCCATATTAGTCTAGCGGCCGAACCGCTATTACATATTGGCCCCTTTAATATTACGAACAGTTTGCTCGTAACATGGTTGGTGATGATCATAATCTTATTATTGGCATGGTTGGGCGGAAGAAATGTCAGAAAAATTCCACGTGGTATGCAAAATGTTTTTGAATATGTTTTTGAATTATTAATAGGTTTAATAGAGTCTGTAACCGGCAATCGTAAAAAAGCAGAAAAGTTTTTTCCGATCTTGGCTACCTTTTTTATCTTTATATTAGTGGCTAATCTTGCGGATATAATTCCAGGTATAGGAACGATCGGTTTTAACGAAATAACTAGCCACGGTGAGAGCTTTGTTCCATTTTTTAGACCACCTACCACGGATCTAAACTTTACTATTGCGCTAGCCATTATTTCTGTGGTGGCTACCCAAATTTTTGGAATAGCCGCTCTTGGTACGGTCAAGCATTTTAAGAAATATTTCACTATTAAAGGTGGTCCAGTAAATACTTTTGTTGGTCTCTTGGAATTAATTTCAGAAGTAGCCAAAATGGTGTCGTTTTCTTTTCGTTTGTTTGGTAATATCTTTGCGGGCGAAGTACTTTTGACTGTTATCGCTGTTATTGTTCCTTTTTTGGTGCCTCTCCCCTTTTATTTCCTCGAGACCTTTGTTGCGCTAATTCAAGCTCTCGTCTTTACAATGTTGTCACTGGTATTCTTCACGGTGGCCACAGCAGAACATGGAGATCACGAAGAAAAACACGAAGCCCCTGCTTCATAATTACACTTATTAATTAATTAACTAATCATAAACCTATGGAATCAATTGCTGCTGCTATCGCTATCGCTGTTGGTGCAAGCGCACCGGCTATCGCTATCGGGATGCTAGGATCAAGTGGACTAAAAGCTATCGGTCGAAACCCGGAAGCTAGTTCAAAAATTCAAACGGCTATGATTTTGGCAATTGCTTTTGCTGAGGCTATTGGTATTTACGCCTTGGTCGTTGCCTTGATCATTAAGTTTGTCTAGACGTTTTTTTAAATGGAACTTTTACATGAACTAGGCATAGAGCCTTTGCTCCTGTTAGCTCAAGTAGTCAATTTCTTGATATTGCTTGGGTTGCTTTGGAAGTTCCTTTATAAACCTCTAACAAAAGCCCTGAGAGACAGACGGAATACAATAGAAAAAAGTCTGAGTAAGGCAAAAAAGATAGAGGAAGACCTTAAGTCCTCTAAGGTGCGAGCTGAGGAGATTGTTACCCAAGCCAATCAACAGGCAGAAAAACTTAAGACAAAGAATCAATTAGAAATCGCTGATACTCGGCGTGAGCGAATGGCCACAGTGGAAAAAGAGGCCACACAAGTCTTTAATCGGGCTGAAGAGTCTATTAAAGAAGAGAAAAAGCGGATGGAGAATGAGGTGCGTGAACAAGCTATAGATTTAGTAAGTCGTGCAACCGAGAAGGTTCTACAAAAAAAGCTGGACCCAAAAGAGCATAAGGAGCTTATATCTGACTCAATACAAGAAGTAAGTAAAAGCATCTCATGAATATCCCGCTAACAAATATTGTAGAAGCCTGGCTTGCTAATCAGCCTGTGTCAGAAAAGATACTTGCAATCAAGGAGCTCGGAATATTTGAGCAAGTTTTAAGTCAAGATAAGTCTTTAAGGTTATTTATCTTATCTCCTCAAGTTGAGGAACAAAAAAAGCTTTCCGTATTAGAACAAGTCGGTATCTCCCCTCTTACAATTAAATTTGTTGGGTGGATCAATCGCGAGCAGAAATGGGCACAACTAAGTAAATTAGTCAGAGCCAGCAAGTCTTATCTCAAGCGCATAGACGAAACGACAGAGGTAAATGTTATAAGCGCCATTGAATTAGATGAAAAATTAAAGACTGAATTATCTGAGAAGCTTACTAAAGCTGTAAATAGTCAAGTACATATAAATGCATCGATCGATCCAAGTATATTGGGGGGTCTCATTGTTGATGTAAAAGGAAAAAGGTATGACTCGAGCTTGCGAGGCCGTTTAAACCAAATGAAAAAATCCGTTAATAAACTAAAAATAGTATGACCGATTCCAACAAACAGTCTAACGCATTACTAATAGAGAGCTTACAAAAAGCCATTGAGGGTAGCTCAATCAAGGGAAAAGCTGAGACCGTTGGTTCAGTCGTAAAGGTTGGTGACGGAATTGCTACAGTCTATGGTCTTACGAATGTTAAGGCTGGAGAAATAATTGAATTCGAAGACGACGTAGCAGGTCTGGCTTTGAATCTCGAGGAGGACATTGTTGGAGCTATTATTTTGGGAGATGAAACTAAAATTTCTGAAGGCTCAGAGGTTAAGACCACTGGAAGAATTTTAGATGTACCGGTTGGTGAAGCGTTGCTTGGACGTGTAGTCGATCCCTTGGGAAGTGCGTTGGATGGTCTTGGACCTATCGAAACCACTAAGCGCTATCCTATGGAAAAGATCGCACCGGGTGTAATTGAGCGCTCAAGCGTGGATGCTCCTGTTCAAACTGGAATTAAAGCTGTTGATTCAATGATTCCTATTGGTCGTGGTCAGCGTGAGCTAATTATCGGTGATCGTCAGACTGGTAAAACAGCTATTGCCATCGATACGATTATTAATCAAAAAGGCAAGAACTTAATTTGTATATATGTAGCTATTGGTCAAAAAGAGGCCAAGGTAGCTCAAATTGTTGAAACACTCCGCAAGAATGGTGCCTTAGAACACACTATTGTTTTGTCGGCGTCAGCTTCAATGCCTGCTCCTCTTGTTTATATGGCTCCCTATGCTGGAACTGCCATGGCGGAGGCTTTCATGGATCAAGGAAAGGATGCTCTGGTGATTTATGATGATTTAACTAAGCACGCACAAGCTTACCGTCAAATTTCATTACTTTTGAGGCGCCCCCCTGGACGTGAAGCTTTTCCTGGGGATGTCTTTTATTTACATTCTCGTTTGCTCGAGCGCGCTGCTAAACGTAATAAAGAGCATGGCGGCGGATCAATAACGGCTTTGCCGGTTATTGAAACACAAGCAGGTGATGTAACCGCTTATGTTCCAACTAATGTGATCTCAATTACTGATGGACAGATTATTCTAGAGTCTGATCTATTTAACTCTGGTGTCCGTCCGGCTATCAATGTTGGTTTATCGGTTTCTCGCGTTGGGTCGAGTGCTCAAACAAAGCTTATGAAAGCAGTCTCTGGCAAATTACGTCTAGATTTAGCGCAATTCAGGGAGCTGGCTGCCTTTGCTCAGTTTGGTTCTGATCTAGATCCTGAAACAAAAAAGAAGTTAGCTCGCGGTCAAGTTTTGACCGAGATATTAAAACAGCGCCAAGAGGAACCAAAAGAGGTATGGCAAATGGCGTTCAGTATTTTTGCCGCCAACCAAGGCAAAATTGACAACGTGCCTGTTGAGAGAATTGGAGAGTTTGAGTCTAGCTTAATTAGGTTTGTGGAAACAAATCACGCTGACGTAATCAAAGAAATTAATGAAAAGCCGGAGTTGACTAAAGATTTGGAGCAAAAAATGCTTGCAGTGATAGATGATTTTAATTCACATAATAATTACGCAAAGTCAGAAAAATAATTTATGGCTGGTCAAAATACACGTGACATCAAGCGCCGTATTAAATCGGTTGCAAATACGCAAAAGATAACTAAGGCTTTACAGACTGTCTCGGCGGTTAAAATGCGTAAAGCTCAGGCCAAGGCGTTGGCGGGTAAAACCTATGCAGAAGAAGCTTTGTCTTTATTGAGAAGATTGGGGGGCCTCACTGATTCTGAAAAACATCCGTTATTAGTTAAGAAAAATACTGGGAAACAACTACTGATAATTATAGCCCCTGATAAAGGACTCACCGGTAGCTTGGCAACCAACTTATCTCGCAAGATCAACGATCTAATAGCTGATCAAAAAGAAAATAAAAAAAGAACTACTGATGTTTATGCTATTGGAAACGAGGCTATAAAATTTGCCAACAGAGCTGGATATAAGGTGGTCAAATCCCAAAATAGTGAGATTATTTCATTGTCGGAGGCGCGTCGGCTAAAGAACGAGTTGTTAACTTTTTATCTAGAAAAGGGTTATGACAAGGTAATTCTTGGGTTCACTCAATTTATTAGCACTTTAAAGCAACAACCGTTTATTCGAGGGATCTTGCCGGTTACTGTTAAAAAAATTGTTGATGTTGAGGAATTGCCTGATGCACTAGTTGAGAAAGTGGCAGAGTTGAATAGTAGTTACTACGAACTTGAACCCTCCCCTGCTCACCTACTTAATGAGCTATTGCCAGATTTAGTAACTATGTTGATCTATCATGCTTTGTTGGAATCGAGTGCCTCTGAGCATTCTGCTCGTATGATCGCAATGAAAAATGCGCATGACAATGCGACAGATTTGGTAGAAGAATTATCTCAAACCTTTAATAGATTAAGACAAGAATCAATTACCAGTGCGCTAGCAGAAATATCTGCCGGTGTTGCTGCTTTAGAAAATTAATAATCCATAATAAATAATCATGGCAAACGAAAAATCAGTAGGAACAGTAAAACAAATTATCGGCCCCGTTGTAGACGTGGAGTTTAATGAACACCTACCTAAAATCTTTAATGCTCTAGAAGTTAAGGTTGCAACGGATAATAAGGACAAATCCCCTCTTGTCCTGGAGGTTCAGCAGCACTTGGGTGGAAATCGCGTCAGAACTATTGCGATGGGTACGACGGATGGTTTAGCCCGTGAGGTTTTGGTAACAGACACAGGCGCACCAATATCGGTACCAGTCGGAGCTGACACGATGGGTCGCATGTTTGATGTGTTAGGTCAGCCGATCGATGGTCTGGAAAAAATTAAAGGTGATGAGCGCGCTCCAATTCACAGACCAGCACCAGCCTTTAAAGATCAAAGCACAAAGGTAGAGATTTTTGAAACAGGAATTAAGGTCATCGACTTAATTGCTCCCTTTGTTAAGGGTGGAAAAACTGGACTGTTTGGTGGTGCTGGTGTCGGCAAAACTGTTTTGATTCAAGAGTTGATTAATAACATTGCTAAAAAGCATGGTGGATTTTCCGTATTTGCTGGCGTCGGTGAGCGCTCACGTGAAGGAAATGATCTTTACAATGAGATGAAAGAGTCAGGAGTTTTAAAAAATACTTCACTGGTGTTTGGTCAGATGAATGAGCCACCGGGTGCCCGCTTTAGAGTTGCTTTAAGTGGCTTAACCATGGCTGAGCACTTTAGAGATAAAGATAAAAAAGATGTACTTTTATTCGTTGATAATATCTTTAGGTTTACACAGGCTGGCTCTGAGGTATCAGCACTGCTAGGCCGCCTACCTTCTGCTGTGGGCTATCAGCCAACTTTAGCTAAAGAGATGGGTGATCTACAGGAACGTATTACCTCTACCAAACAGGGTTCTATTACCTCGGTACAAGCTGTTTATGTTCCTGCTGATGACTTAACTGATCCGGCGCCAGCTACTACTTTTGCTCACCTGGACTCGACCGTTGTTTTGTCACGCTCGTTGGCAGAACTAGGTATTTATCCGGCAGTGGACCCATTGGATTCGACTTCTACAGTTTTGGATCCGGCTATAGTTGGTGAGGAGCACTACAATGTGGCGCGCGACGTGCAGAAGATTTTGCAACGCTTTAAGGAGCTACAAGATATTATTGCAATTTTAGGAATTGAAGAATTAAGTGCTGATGATAAGCAGCTGGTGGCTAGGGCACGCAGAATTCAACGGTTCTTGTCACAGCCATTCTCAGTGGCAGAAGTGTTTACTGGTCAGCCAGGAAAATTTGTCAGCCGACAAGATACAGTTCGTGGTTTTAAAGAAATTCTAGAGGGCAAACACGACGATAAATCAGAAGACGCCTTTTATCTTAAAGGTTCCATTGATGAAATTTCGGGTTAAATGTTTAAACTTAGAATCATTACAATCGAGAACGTAGTTGCTGATTTAGATGTTTCTAAGTTAATGGTTACGACACCCCAAGGTCAAACAGGGATTCTAAGTGGACACATTCCCCTGCTGACAGCTATTAACCCAGGAGAGGTCAGATATGACACTAAAGACAAGGAGGTTAAATTAGTAGTTACGAGTGGCTCCTTAGAAGTTAAAGATAATTTAGCTACTCTATTAGTTGATGAAGCCATACCAATCGATGAGGTTGATTTATCCATGGCGGAGACAGAACGAAAACGCCTCTTGAATATATTAGATGACAGTAAGGTTCCTCTATATGAATTAGAGGAAGCCAGACGCGAGCTAAAAAACGTTATGGCCAAAATTAAAGTAGTCGGTAAAGATACTAAGGATTAGTTGTTAAAACAACTTGATGGTTCATAACCTGCTTGGCGGGCAGATTCTTCACTTTGGAAGAATATTTTATTTTCTGGCTTGATTCTATCTGCAAAGCTACAATTTTCGACCGGATGATATTTTGAACCAGATTTGCTTGCTACAAACTGTCCCTGGTTACTGGGTAAAATTTCTTCTGCCGTATTGGCCAAAGGCTCACCCAAAGAATCGGCATTTTCTAGCTTAAAAGTTATAGCCCAGTCATCTGACCACCAATGTAAGGGAAAAGCCTCGGACAGCGCGACTGAGAGGGTCTCATTAGGCTCATAAACGTGGTCCCCTAGCATTACGATCGACTTTTTGGGTGTTGTAAGGCTTAGTTCACCGTCTATTAGACTGGCGCTGATTTCCTCCAGTAGCTCCCTTTCTTGGATCTCGATTGGAACTTTTTCATGTGGCCAGTTCCAGCCCGTAATAAATGCAGAACCTGTCAGTGCGACAAGACTAAGAATCCATGTTAGGGTGTTTCGCGATATCATGACTAAGCAGAATATGAAATTTAGATTAGATATTTATTAATATGAACCATTGGTTATTTATTTTAGGGCGACAGGCTGAATTATCGGCTGCGGAAATTGTCAGCGTTCTAAAAAGAGGAAAAATTCAATATTCCCCAACGAGGCTTGGTAAAAATGAGCTTATTATTGCCACAGAAGATGACTTGGGTGATCCACAAACTCTTTTGAATGGACTAGGCGGAACAATAAAAATAGTAAAGCTAGACGATCAAGCACCGTTAAAGGACCCCACTAAATTTAAGGATGTTTTTCAGGAATTACTCAAGACTGATTTACTAGTGAAGTTATATGGTAACGAAACCAAGAAAAAAGGCCGCTGGACTTTTGGTTTGTCTATTTATGCGCCCGGAATTCCAAAAAAACATCATAAAAATTTAAGTCGTGTTGTTCACGGTATTGGACTAAAGATAAAAACAGATCTCAAATCCCAAAATGTATCCTCACGATTTGTCTCGGCACGCGGTAAAGATTTGTCACTCTCAAGTGTCGTAGTGAGAAAAAATAAATTAAATAAAGAAAATGGTTCCGATATTGTTTTAATGGCTGCAGGCAATAGCGTGTGGCGGGGGCAGACTGTTGCTGTGCAAGATTTTGAGGCATATGGCCATCGGGATTTTGGTAGGCCTGCGCGTAATCCAAGAGCTGGTTCTCTCCCCCCTAAATTGGCACAAATAATGCTCAATTTGGCACAGGTTAAATCTGGTGAACGCATACATGATCCGTTTATGGGGCAGGCTACATTGTTGCAAGAGGGTGCGATACTGGGTTATGTGATGACTGGTTCGGATAGTGACATTAAACAGGTTAGGGCTGCCGAAAGGAATCTTAAATGGCTGGTTAAAGAAAATATCATAAAATCGGCTCCTAAAGTTTGGTCAGCTCAGGCGCAGAAAATAGTTATGGATGAAAAAGTAGACGCTATTGTAACTGAAGGTCTATTAGGGGCGCCGCATAACCGACCACTCACTCCGTCACAAGCACAAACCCAAATCAATCGGCTAAATCAGCTTTGGTTAAAAACACTACAAAGGGCTGCCGGTTATCTAAAAGACGGCGGAAAAATTGTCTGTACTTGGCCGGCTCTGGTAAAAACTGACAAAAGTGTAGAATTTTTGCCTATTATTGACCAATTAGAAGATTTGGGGTATCGTCTGGAAACGATTTTGCCCGACTCTTATAAGTTTACTGGGGTAAATCAAGAGCATTCTGTCGTTACTAAGCGAGGCACTTTGATCTATGCTCGTCCAGGACAAGTAGTCCAACGTGAAATCGTAAGACTTACTAAGGATAATTAAATGGCACACAAAAAAGCTGGTGGAAGTACCGCTAACGTAAGAGATAGTCAGTCAAAACGCTTGGGCGTAAAGGCTTTTGCGGGCGAAAAAGTAGGTGTAGGAGATATTCTAGTTCGTCAAAGAGGAACCAGATATGTTGCAGGCAATAACGTTTTTCTGAGTAAAGATCATTCATTGCATGCAGGGTCACCCGGCAAAGTTAATTTCGTTAAGTTTAAGCGAGTTGGTTTTGACGGCCGAAAACAAACAAGAACGCGAGTAGAAGTCTTAGGTACCCCAAAAACAGAAAAAGCCAATACTAAAAAAGTAACGGCAAAAAAATAACTGCCGGTTTTCGGCTTAATTGAGCGGAACTACTTTTTATCGCTAACAGTCTGCACAGTTATCGTGGTAGTAATCTCTGGTTGTAGTTTTAATGATACTTCGTGTTTGCCTAAAGTCTTCAATGGCTTGGGGAGATCAACTTGTTCTTCGGTCAGTTTAGCGCTGTGCTGATTGTATAAAGCCTCAAGAATGGCTTTCTTATCAATTGAACCAAATATCTTACCCCTGTTGCCAGCTTTTACTCTTAAGACTATCTCGCGGCCACTTAATTTGTCCGCAAGAAGTTTAGCTTGTTTTAGTTCATGAGCCTTTTGATCTTTTTCTCTCTGTATTTTTGCTTGAGCGTCAGCAATAAGTTTTGGCGTAGCAATCAATACCAGCTTGTTTGGAATTAGATAATTTCTCGCGTAGCCAGCGGTTGCTTCTTTGATTTCTCCCGCTGAACCAAAATTTTTAATATCTTTAGTGAGAAGCACGGAAAGGGTCTTGTTTTTGCTTGTTTTGGATGCCATAGGAACAGTATGCTAGCGGTTTAGAACCTAATCGTCAATTATTCTGTCTTGAGAATTTCTAAGGCTTTTTCTAATTGTGGATCAAACTGATTTTGGATATCTTCCCTACTTATATCGACTTCAACATCTGGTTCTATACCCTTTTTATCAATTTTTCTACCGTTTGGCAGCACAAACAGCGCAACTGTGAGTCTTAAGCTAGTATTCTTGTCCAAGCTTTGAAGTTCTTGCACAGAACCCTTACCAAAACTCTTTTTACCGACTAGCGTTGCCTTTTTGTAATCCTGTAGAGCGCCAGCAACGATCTCAGAAGCTGAGGCACTGCCCTCGTCAATCAAAATGACTAGAGGTATACCCGCTAAGCGTCCCTTACTTTCTGCTCGATACTCTTGTTTTGTTCCATCTCCAAATTCTTCCGTAACGATTACTCCCTCTTTGACAAAATAGCCAGCCACATCTACTCCAGTTTCTAAGAAGCCACCCGGGTTACCACGCAGGTCTAAGACAATTCCAGAAACATTGCGGGCTAAGAACTCGTCCGCTGCCTTTCTGACAATTGAGGACGTGTCCTCACCAAATCTGAATATTGACAACACGCCGATACCATCGTCGCGGACTTCGTAGCGAGCACTGTCAACGTTTATCTCATCACGAGTAATTTTAAATTCCTGACTTTCAAACTCTCCCTCTCTTTTAATTGTGAGAGCAACCTGAGTACCTTTTTCTCCACGAATCATTAAAACCGCCTCGTCCAGACTTAATTTAGAAGTATCCGTTTGATCAATGGCTAGTATACTGTCTCCTGCTTGTAATCCGGCTGCTTCCGCAGGAGTACCTGCTAGTGGTGCCACTACTGTTAGCACGTCATCGCGAAGGGCTATTTCAATACCAATACCCTGGAATATCCCGGCTAGATTTTCTTGAAATGCTTTGGTTTCATCCGGATCCATAAAGTTAGAATTCGGATCCCCTATTCCTGCTACTAAACCTTTTATTGCGCCAAATTCTAAATCCGTAACATCTACTGGCGCATTAACGTGCTCAGACTGAATAATATTCTTTACCTTATTAAATAAAGATAAATCCAGCTCACTGCTTTGGACTGGTGCCACTATTGGGTTATTGGTAACGGTTGATCTTCCTAGTAAGACTCCAGCCCCAAGGGTAATCAACATTAAAACTAGGTAACCTAATGTTTTACCTTTACCTCGCGGCTTTTTGATTGAATAATCGTTAACGTCTGACTGAGGGTCGCTAGTCTCTAGTTGCATGAGAACTAGACTATCGTACTATGCTCGGGTTATCAATGGTAATTGTTTGATCACGACCTGAGTCAAACTTAATATTGCTTTCAGAATCATCCACATAGATTATGTAATTTATGGGAAATAATCTGGCGCCAGATTGGCGTTCATACACAAGTTCAAACGTATCAGCAGCTTGACTATAAAAATAATCTGGTAACTGATATTTAAAGGTAATGGTTTGGCTCTTCCCAGGCTCAACAGAGAAGAGTCCAGAAAAAACAGATCTTGAATTTAAGTTGGCTTCCTTAACGTCTGTTAGCCCTTCTGTAGAAATTAGTTGAGTATTGAGAGGCGTATAAAGGGAAACATAATCGTTATAGGTTGTTGTAAGTGGTCCTTCAACAGCAGTGTTCTTATAAGTGAGAGTTAGAGTCGCCTCCTTACTCTCAAGGTCCACTTGGTACTGAGCGCCTTGTTTGATGAAAGGATCAGTTTTTCTTGATGCCAAGTTTGTGTCCACGATTAATAATCCATCAGTAGTTAGCTCATCAACAATTTGCGAGGTATGTAATGCGGTAAGATGCTTTTGTATCTCAGGATCTGTAGACCATAATTGTAAGTCATAGTTCTTTAGTAGCTGCTGAGCCAAGCTTAAAGTTTGCAGGGGCTCCTCTTTTATCAGGGCTTGAACCTTTGGCAAAAAGGCAGTTGCATATTCTGTCAAAATTATTTTACGGTTCTCTTCAGTCAGTCCAAGTTCCGCAAAGTCCAAGTCGGTTAGTCTTTCTAGTTCTTCAGTGACATTGCTCGCGTCTAAAGTAAGAGTGTGGCCATTGACTGTAAAAGTAATTGGGCCAACTTTTTCTACTAGTTTCTCATTGACACTAGTGTTAACGGCTATGACTAGTTGTGGCTTTAGATTTGTGGCGTTTTCATAAAAACGTAAAACATTTGTTGCCGATGTTGGGAAATCAGGACTGAGATTTGCATCCCTTAGTGTCAAAAAATCAGACGTTATAAATCTATCTATTGGCTCTGGCACTGGAACCTGCAAGTCAGGCTCAATACCATAAAACCGCCCGGGTTGAATTTCGAGATTATTAATATGTCCATTACTAATCGTTGCTGTGCCAACGGCAGTGATAAATCCTCCCCCTGCTCGTAACTCGGTATCGTTCTGCCACAAAATTAATGTAGATATCTCTTTTTCACCCGTAAATATTTTTGAAAGTTGAGCTACGTGATTGAGAGTTGAGAGTGTTGAGATTTGTGCGTTATCTTCTTCTGGTGAATTATAGGCTAGGAAAAACCAGGTAAAACCTAAAATAACAGCAATGCTCGAAGCAATTAATCCTGTCCATAGTAATGCTCGATTAGGTGTTGAGGGTTTATTTGCCATATTAAAAACAATTTAAACTGCCATAATAATGGCTGTATGTCAAGTGGTGTTTATTGCTAAGTTTTATTTAATCAGGTGTTTTTGACCGTTTTTAAGCCTCTTTGAATTGCCTATGTGCTTGATAAAGTATTTTGTACCAGAGATGAAATGAGCCCTTCCTAGAGGGGTTAAAAGGCCTTTAACACCGGGTTGGCTGTTAGATTGGCGACGATAATAGTGGGTCATTATTGCTCGTGGTTCATATCTAACTCGCCAGCCTGCTTGCCATAGACGTCGGCACCAGTCCATATCTTCAAAATATAAAAAGAATCGATCATCCATAAGTCCTACCTCCTCAGCTGCTTTACGCCTGATTAGCATGCAACCACCGATAACCCAGTCGACATCCCGCGGTTCCTTATGGTCATAGTCTTTCATAAGAAAATGATTAATGCGTCTT
Organism: uncultured Candidatus Saccharibacteria bacterium; assembly: GCA_964435075.1. Lineage (GTDB taxonomy): Bacteria > Patescibacteriota > JAUYIX01 > JAUYIX01 > JAUYIX01 > CAYSXT01. Next base: position 17,403 of record CAYSXT010000002.1, on the reverse strand, counting down.
TGACCAAGTGTAGTCTTGCCGAGCACACTACGTCGATAAACGATCACGTCAGGCGATTGAAAACGACAACAAGAGTATTGTATTTCGCCATTGGGTAATAAAAGTTTTGGCGCAATCATTCCAATATTTTTGTCAGCTCGTATTTGTTTTAATAAAAATTGCAATGAGTTTGGAGAAACAATCACATCGGGATTTAAGATCATAACGAATTCATGCTTTGCATTAGTGATTCCCCAATTTACTCCTCTACCAAAACCAACATTGGTTTTTGAGGCAATTCTTTTAATATCGGGATGCTTGCTTTGAAGTAACGGTATGGTTTCATCATTGGATGCATTATCAACTACGATGATATCAGTCACCTCCGGTGCTTCTTTTTTTAGTGAGGCCAAACATTGCATCAGCAGGAGTGGCGTTTTGTAATTAACTATGACTATCGATAATTTCATAAATTTTTAATTACGCCTTGGTAGGCTGAGTCATATTCAGAAATCATTCTATTTAGCTGAAAATTATCTTTAACAAAAGATATTGCTTTTTTACCAAGTTTATCTCTTAATTGTTGATCATTTAGCAATAATTCAACAGCATTTACAAACGCAGCTATATCATCAGCTGGGACCAGAAGTCCAGTCTCATTATTTTTAATTACTTCTGGATTGCCTGATACATTGCTTGCTATGCAAGAGCGACCTGCACTCATGGCTTCCAAAAGTGCAAGTGGCAATCCCTCCCACCGTGACACTAAGGTGTAGATGTCAAAAATTTGCATTAAATCTGGCAGATCTTTTCTCCAACCGAGCAGATGTACCTGTTTCTCGAGACAGTTAATTTTAATGAGTTCTTGAATTTTATTATATAATGGGCCAGTACCTGCCCAAACAAAGTGCACCTCAGGGTGTTTTTTAATAATATTCTTGGCCGTAGCTAACCAAACTTCAGGTGCCTTTTGTATGCTGAGTCGTGCTGACGTACCGACAACTAAGGCTTGTTCTGGTATGCCAAGATTATTTTTGAGTTTACACTTTTGCATGTCCGATAATTTTTGTTGGAATCTTTCTATATCAATTGCGTTTTTAATGACTTTTATTTTATTACCATCAACGTCTTGGCGTTCTATAGTATCTTGTTTTACTGCTTGAGAAACAGCTATTACTTCCAGGGCTTTTTTTAGCTGGTAGGCGTCCATAGTTTTTGCTGCAAGAGAGAGTGGTTTAGCTGAGCGTTTCCAGTCATCCATATTATGTATGGTGGTTACGTAAGGCACGCGTGCTAAGCGGGCTGCCAATCTTCCAAATAGATCAGCAGTTAGCAGTTGAGTATGAATAAAATCAGGTTTAATTTTTCGGATGTGGTAATACAAAAATGGTAATGATAAAAAATCTGCAGGTGTGCGTAGGCCTAGATTAGTTACAGGAATGTTCAGCTCCTTAAAACGCTTTTCCCATTTACCGGTTCCCTGAATAGTTAATACCTGCGGTTGGTATTTAGTACGATCTATGTTCTCCAGTAGACTTCCTAGTAAATTGCCAGGGCCTTCATCCTTGATAGTTGTTGTAATGTAGAGTATTTTTGTCATTTTTCGGATCTACTAATATTTGGTAGGGCAATAGCTAAACCTAATATCAGATAAATAGAGATTGCGCCTAGACCTCCCAATAATGCAGATTGAACCAGTAAGCCCCCAAGTGCTGCTATTAAGCCGGCAGCAAAAAGAGCAACTAACTGATTTGAGCTGTGCAATGTTCTTTTAAGATTTCTAAAGGCTATAACAATAATTGCTATAAAGAGTAAAAAGCCAACAATACCAACCTCGGCCAATAGCTCGATATAAATATTGTGAGCATCGGGTTCCACTAAAAACTTAGAACTTGAGTAGTTGGCATAATTAAACCTAAATTGACCAACACCGTGTCCGGTTATTGGTTTGTCTTTAAACATTTGTAAGCCTGCCCGCCAAAAAGATAAGCGATAGCCAAGTGAGTCTGATGAAACGTCGCGGGCCAATAAATTATCTCGCTCTGCCTCGCTTAGAGTGGGATCATCAGCAATTTTAGCTCTGTAGTCGTCAACAATTTTGGTGGCGTTAAAATTTGTGAGTAAGTTCTGCTTGACTGCGACAGGTAAAACGACGGTCGGTGTCCGGTAGATAGAAAAAAAGATAAACGGTGGATACATCAAAACGGCAAACAGTAATCCGCCTAGCACTATTAAGGCAATCTTTTTGCATCTAATTTTTAGAGCTGGAAGTTTGAGATTGAACAATAATAGAACAAGAGCAACAGCTATTCCTATATAGGCTGATCTAGAATAGGTTAGGAATAGAACTCCGAGTAAAAACAGCGAGCTGCCCATTAAGAATAATTTAGTTCTGCTAGAAAATATTTTTGAAAAAGTGAGAGCTATGGCAATTGGTATAACATTTATTAGTAGCAGTCCTAGAAAATTAGAGTCTAGTAATGTTCCGGCAAGACGCGGGACTCCCTCAACAATACTTATGTGTAGAAATGGACTAGAGAAGTATGATTCAGTCAGTACAGCAGTATAAAGTGCCGCGACTCCTATGAGTGCCGTAACTATGGTCGACCACAACAAAGTTGCTCCCAGCTGCTTTAAAGTCCTTAGTCGCTGCACTACATAGGGGGCAAGTAAGGTAATTAAAAACATAAAGAGCAGAGTAAAGACACGATGCCAGTTATCAATCTCGGCGCTGTTTAACCAGGTTAGAAAAAGACTAAAGCCAATGAATAACAATATTAAAATGGTTAGCAGGTCTAGCGTTTTATTCTTGGCTCTTAGCCAGTTTATGCCCACTTGAAGAGCTAATATCAATAAGAAGGCATGATGGATTTCTAAGGGGCCAATGAACTGTACCTGCAGTTCTGGAAAAATTACCAGGACTAGACTAAAGATGTACAACCAATGTAATTGTTTTTCTCTCCACAAATTGAATGTGAGTAACAAAACTAGAGGAACAATAATAAATGGAGCCCAGTCAGGAACCATAAATTCAATCACTGTTGTCAACAGGATTATGAATAGAATTTTACTTATGGCTAAAGTATTTTTCATGCGGTTTTTTTGTTTATAACCCGCCCAAACTCAGCATATATTTTTTCTAGGCGGGTTGCCCAAGTTTGTTCCTGAAGAAACTCAAAATCCGGACCAGACTTTTTTAGGACAGAAACTCTTTTTACCATCTTTGCAAATTCATGTGGCGTATCAGCAAGTTGGATTTTATCTTTGTATTGTATAAGCTCTGGCAGTGAAGTGGACACCACGGGTAAACCAGCGGCTAAATATTCAAACGTCTTGGTAGGAAACACACCTTTAGTAAACTCATTTATTTTATATGGGATAACACCCACATCAGCCTCTCCTAAAAGTCTAGGCACATCTTGAAATTCTATTCGTCCAACATAGTGCATTCTGGGGTTCATACTCTTATTCTCTGGCTTATTAAAAGTAAATATTATTTGTGCCTCTGGTATACATTTGAGAATTTCAGCAAATATATTGAAATCAATAGCGTCATGCTCAGCACCTAGATAGATAATTTTTTTACCTTTAATGTTAGTGAGTATCTGAGACGGGTTCTGTTTTTTGAGCAAACGTTCGTTTACTCCTTGTGGAACATAATGAGTCTTATTTCTAACTACAGTTGGTAAATCAAGTCTCGAGGCCGTCGAGTCAGTAATAATAAAATCAGCCCGGACAGCTAAAGCATCTTGAGATTTCTTTAGATATTGAGGACAATCGGCCCTTTTTAGAAAGCGCATGGCTATGTCATAAAGCACAACGGGCTTAGAAAATCGATCCAGTAAATATAAAATAGTATCTGCCGGGTTACAGATCCAAAAAATTAACTCGCTATCCGGCGTGTGAGTCTGCTTACGAATTTGGCGAGCAAATAACCAGCCATTCAATCTATTAATTAGATTGACGTCATGCCAAGGAATAAATTTTGGTGTGACAAAGGTAATATTCTGTTGGGCTTTTGGGTTGAGCTTGTGTTTATAGGTCCCCTTCTCGGTGCGTTCCAAGAGTTTTTTGATGAACTTAAAAGGGCCGATATTGTTCATACCAAAGGGTTGAACAAAAACTATTTTATTATTTTCTGCTAAGCGCGAGGTCCACTCGTGTTGTCTTTGCCAGTTGTAAGACCAAGGAACAGTGGCAATAAAGATTATGGTTTTGTCTTTAAGCTGTCTCATTGGACTTTTTTATTTATGACTTCCGCTAATTTACCAGTCAGAACCCTACGATCATAAGCACTTAGGTTTTCAGAGGAGCTTCTTAGCTTACCAGTCAGAACCTCAGAAATAAATCTATTTAAGGCTCGGGCAATTATTTCGGGGTTACCAGGCTCGACAATAATTGAACGCTTATACTTATTTAAAATATCGGCGGCGTCACTCTTGGGTAAGACGGCAAATATTGGTCGTTGACCGGCTAGATATTCAAAAACTTTTTGTGGGATTGAGGCTCCGATTGGTTCTGGCAGATCAGGCAAATAAAGAAAAAAGGCATCTGACTGGAGACGTGTCTTTTCCAATTCAGCGTGCGGTACATAGCCTTGATAGCTAACTAGGTCTGCTATATCCGGATCCTGTAAAAGAGCACGTGACCTCCTGTCCATATCACCAACAAATGAAATTTGTAATTTATTTATTAGTGGGTTGTTGTCTTCTTTTAAAAGTTTAATGGCAGCAACAAAGTCGTCCGGTCGATATTTTCCGTAAAAAGAACCAAAATATGACATTGTTATCTTTTTTGGTTGTGACTCCGCTGGTTTAATATTCTTAAAGTCGTCCTGATCAAATCCATTCGTTATAGTAGTAATTTTCTGTGGACTTATGCCAAAATTATCAATTAGGACCTGGCGATGTGTAGGACTAGCGCAGCAAATATGGTCAGCGCGTTTATACAATTTAAGTTCTAATTTTTTGTGTAAATGTTTTAGCCATGGTGCCCGTGCTTTGTACAAGGCATTGCTCGTCCATAGGTCGCGAAAATCTGCAATCCAAGGAATGTTTAATTTATTTGCGATTGTCAGGGCTACTATGTGGTTTGAATACGGCATTGATGTTGAATAAACCGCGTCTACCTGGTTGCGTACCCCTGCAACCAACCCTTTTTTTATCGCGGAATTAACCCAAAGTTTTTGAATGTCAGGTGAAATAAAAGGCTCTATCAACCGGGCGAACCGATCATTAAGTGAGATCGACTCAGCTCTAATAACTTTGTGTTGGTTAGCAGAGTCATAACTATTATCTTGGTGGCGTTTACGCTGGCTCGCGGAAGTCAAAATTATTGGCTCAATATTAAAGGTAGGTAAATACTTGGCAAACTTAACAGTTCGTTGAGTCCCTCCTCCTCCATGGGGCGGGTATAAATACGCCACCATTAATAATTTTTTGTTCATCTTTGGCTTAGTGGCCTAAAAGGCGAGAATATAAACTAATTAAATTCTCCTTTTCTTTGTCCCAGCGAAACTTGAACTGCGAGGCTTTTGAGGCATTTTTCTGATAGGCAGAGTATCTAGCGTCGTCCCCTAAGACTTCCATTACGGCTTTTGCAATTGATTTCGGATCCTTAGGCTCAAAAGTGGTGCCTACTTTATTTTCTTCAACAATCTTTTTCATATCCGGAAAATTACTGGTCGCTATCGGAAGCTCGGCCATTAAATAATCAAAGGGTTTATTAGGAAGAACATGATAATGACTAAAACAAGAGGCCTGAAAAGGCGCCACACCCATGTCAGCCGAATACATGATAGGAACAATTTTCAAAAAGTGAGTTGGTTCATGAAAATGTACTCGACTCTTTAATTCTGTGGGTGTGTTTTTCATCAGCGTCTCCCGATACTGGCCATAGCCCAAAACTACAAAATGTATGTTCTTAGGTAAGTGACGTAGGGCCATCATCATCTCTTCAATACCGCGGTTTTTCTGGATGTTACCAACATAAACAACTATTTTGGCCTGATCATTAAGCTTAAACTTGCGCTTGAGATAATCTTTATCCTGACCTCTTTGAAAAATGGGTATATTGCGCACCAAGGTTGGCATAGGAATTTTAAAATCTTCAGATATTTTTTTTGCGTGACCAGGACTGGTCATTATCATGGCGTTAGCTTTTATTGCTCCCCGTTTTTCTTTGGCGTTCCACCACAGGCCTGATACACGATCTCGGAGACTGCCGGTATTATTCTCGTACTGATTTTTATCTGGCCAGTATTCGTGCGAATCATAAATAACAGGTACTCCTCGCTCGCCGGCTACCTTAACGCTATAGTCGACCGTATCTCGATCATGGGCGTGATAAATATCTCCCTTAGCATCGCGCAAGGCTTTTAGCCAGACTTTTCGAACTTTTCTCGCACCTATTGTGAATGGTAAGCGTAAATAATTATCTAATATTCTTCTTACCTGGATGCCATCGATCTCTTCTTCCCTGGCTAGGCCCTTTAAGTGAACACAAAATATAGTTACGTCGTATCCGGCTCCGATCAAGGCCGTAGCCTCACGATATACGCGATAGTCTGTCGTAAAATCATTCGAAACGGTCATAACCACTTTTATTTTTTTACTTATATCTTTAGTCATGGGGTTGCGGGGGTGTTGTTTTTGATTTTTTGACGTTTGCCAATAGATTCTTAATGTCAGCCCTACTTGGAATAAGTATTCTGGTCCACTTGGTATGGGTGTATTTAGAGAACAAATATATTAATAGAAATGTTGCGAACGAATATGAAATTGTTGAGGATAAAGCAGCGCCTTGTATGCCCATCCGCGGAATCAAGATTATGTTAAGGGTGATATTAATTGCTAAGGCGATTGCGCTGACTACGCCATTTGTTCCTACTTTACCTCTTCCTGAAAAATCGTTACCAATAATTTTTGCGACTGAGAATATTAATACTCCGGGCAACAAGACTAATAGTGCCGATATGGATGGGCTGAACTCTGGACCAAACAAAAAAGGAATTAACCAAGGAGACAAAACTCCCACACCCAGTGAAGCGATTGTCATTAATAAGAGGGTTTGTCTGCTCAGCCTACTGGTAATAATGTTTGCTTGTTCCTCACTGCTGTTTGCAATGTGCGGGAATAAGATGGTCCCCAGCGAAGTTGGGACGTACCATAAAACTTCAGCAAAATTTACAGCAATCGAGTACCAGCCTACTGAGATTGTGCCAAGGAAATAACTGACAAGCAATAAGTCGAGTCGATAGTTAAGAAACTGAATTACATTTGCAAAGTACCCTTTAAGACCGTACTTGAGGGTATCCTTGAATAAGTTTTTATGGTACTTAAAGCCAAAACGGTTATGTCTCTTTAGAAAAGCAACCATCAATATTGCCCCGGTCGTAATATTGAGGGTGATAGCAGTCACCAGGGCTGCAAGTCCGGCATTGTAAACTAGCAACATAATGACGACCGCCAGGAGTAAGGTCGTTAACTGAATAGTGACTGCGATATTGTGCAGCTTAATTTTTTTTATTGCTAATAGCAGGTTGGCAAAATAGGCGTTAATAAGCATAAAGGGCACGAGACCAACAACGGTCAACATGTAACTCGTCGGCACATCCGCAAAAAATCTATCGGCAATAAACGGATAGCTGACGGTAAAAAGACCGAACATGAGTAAGCCAAAGACTAATGAGGCCCAAATCGAGTTTGATGCCAGATGAGAAATAGCGGCCCCCTTTTTTCCATGATAATAAACGTTGGCAATTTGAATTCCTGCATTTCCAAAAGTAACCAATAGCGTTGGAACTAATAATAAGAGCGAGTAAATTCCTTTTCCCTCAGGGCCTAATGTTCTAGCGATTATTATGGAGACACCAATGCCTACGATTGCTCCCCAGACCCGCGTTAAAAAGACACTAAAACCAGATCTTAAGATGCTCATTGTGTGGCCTCCGTGTAAAGGCTGTTCATCTGCGTAACATTTTTGTTCCAAGCAAAATTATGTTTAACAAACATGGGGCCTGCAGTTAAGGCCTTGTTAGTAAGTGTTTTATCTTGTGCCATTTTGGACATTTCGGCTGCGAGCGTTTTTGGCGTCATGTCGTCCAATAATATGGCCGTTTTATTTTGAATAGTCACCTCAGGCAAGCCACCCGTATTGGTGGCGATCATAGGGGTGCCCACGGCAGCAGCTTCGAGTGCAACGACTCCAAAGCCTTCTTGTTTAGTTGGGTTTAATAAACAATCCCAGCGACGCATTAGGTCTGGGATATGTTTGGGTTCGGTGTGTCCAAGAAATTTTACGGAATCGTAGATCTCCAGTTTTTTTGCTAAAGCTTTAAGCTTATCTAGTTCTGGTCCAGATCCCGCAATTTCAAGTTTAAAATTTGGATTATTCTCTTTAGCTATGGCCAGAGCTCTAAGTGCGTAATCAATGCGATAAACCGGTTTTAGTTGTTTGGCAATACCAAAAAGTGAAACATTATCTGCCGGTTTTATTTTTGGGTAAAATTTATTCAAGTCAATGCCAAATGGGATGATTTGAATAGTTTTGCCAGCTGCAAATTGGCTTGCTTTTTCTCTAAGGATACCACCGGTGGCCGTGATTACATCGGCTTTGCCTAGCACTTGCTGGTTAAGCCAACGATAAAGCCAAGCGGATTCTGGATAACCGATTACGTCGGTTCCCCAGACTGAGACGATAAATTTTGGTTTTGCTTTAGCCTTTTTTAAGGCTCTCAATGCATACCAACCAAAAGGTACAGATTGATGAGCATGAACAATATCTGGTTTTACCATATTGATTACCTTGGCAAAATCTTTAGCGTGTTTATAGCCAATTTTGAAAGTAAGTCGTGCTTCTTGTTTGGGGGTGTGACTAGGTGGGCTGGCTGCCTGGGTTAGCTGCTGGTCTACTTTTGGTAATATTTCGTGGAAGATGACACCCGTTATTTTATCTTCTGGATCAACTCTAAAGGTCGCAACATGAACCTCATGCTGCTGCGCTAAAGCCAATAGCCACTTTTTCCCATGGAATCCCTTTAATGAAGTAAAAAATAATATCCGCATAATGGCTTTAGTAAGCCCAAATTAAATGAGTATTTAAAAGGAAAGCTCGCGATACTATACGGAAAATGAACCTAAATTTCAAGGTCTGTTGCCTTGAGTAATTCAACAAAATAATCAGATGAGAAGTTCTATCCGAAGCTCTGTCTCTAGGTCGACTGCCGCAAAGCCACCAAAAAGATAACCGCTTAATGTATTATCTATAGTGGAGGCGTGACTTTTTAAATAAGCTTCAAGTTCAGCCGGGGTGCTAGTAGGTTTTGTTAGTAAAACGGGTAAACCAAATGGTGTAAGTCCTGATTTACCTGCCAGAGCGCCGCCTGCCAAAGCATCTGGATAATCTGTGCCGGTGGCAACACTAATTGCCAAAGGTGTAGCAAAGAAAAAGTTTGCCACGGCGGCCGAGGTTGCATAGCGGTTTGCACCAGAAATTCTGGTTGCTAAGTTTTTGGTCAGACTCTCTATGGTTGTTTTAACTGAATTGGTGATAGCTGCTGTTCCCCCGATAATGTATGTGGACTTTATGGTTGGCGTAAGTATGGAAGAACTTGCTGCTGGGACCTTGTCCTGCTTCACTAATATAATCGGCGCTCCACTAAAGGCAGAGTAGCTCGAGGCAGAAAGTGCATCAGGAAAATTGTCTCCCCTAGTGATTATGGCCTCGGTAGCAGCACTTCCTCTAAGTGCGTCACCTTCTAGTTTAATTTTTTTGGCAGTGTCATATCGGTCACTACCGGCGATTCTTTTGATTTTATAACTTCCCTTTAGAGCATTATCTACAGATGTCGGTATCGCGGCTGTTCCACCAGCTATGTAAATAGTCTTACCACTTTTTAATAGTCGATCTATCTCCGTTTTTACCTTAGAATCGAGCGCTTTGCCTCCCGGATTTAATAATATAGGTGCATCAGCTAATCCCGCCAAACTATTTGCCGCCAAAGCATCTGCAAAATTATCGTGACGAGCCAGTATTACAGCCTTGGCAGAATTTGTGGTCGGAAATAGTCGTTTACTTATAGCAATTGCTGTTTCTATGCGGTTAGCACCACTAAGTCGGTCCAGACTACCTAAAGCGGAGGCTTTTTGAGGAGCCACAAAAAAGCCTATGCCTGCGAAAACAACGCTGACGCTAAATAATAGGTTCCAAAAACGTTTTAACATTGTTTGGTATTACGGATGTTCCTCCATACATAAATCCTCCCAATATGCTGTCACTTTTATCGCTGACATAGTCAAAAGTCGCTTGAGGGGTTTGTGATCCTTTGATTAGTAGCAATGGACTATGTCTGGATCCACTATGCGGCCCGCCGGCTTGGGCATCAGGGAAATTTAAGCCAGAAGCAAAAGAGACACTGACCGGGTTAGAATAAAAACGTTCGGCTACGGCTTGAGCAGTTAAATAACGATCGTTGCCCCAAAGTCTTTCCATACTTCCGACCACACTTTGGACTTGAAGCAATACTGCATCACTCAATACTGCTGGTCCCCCTACTGCGTAGCCAGAGTTAATACCTGAAGCATTACCTGCCAAATAGTCCAAAGAGGCTTGAGGTAAAGTATCTTTTTTGGTGAGAATGATCGGAATACGATTTGGATTAAGAGCTTCATCACTGGCAGGTACTGCTGCAGCCAGTGCGTCTGGAAAATCAGTTCCAGGTGTTAAAATGATGCGGTTTGGCTTGCCGCCCCGTAATACATTTGTTTCATCCGCTATTTTGCGTGCTGTATCATAGCGGTCAGTGCCAGCTAGTCTTTTTATAGTCCAATTGGAACTTAGGGCCTTAAGCTGGTTCTCAACTGTAGAATTAAGAGCGACTGTACCACCCAGGATATAAATTTTTGCAGATTTACCGCCATGTAATAATCGATTAATCTCAGAGGCAACCCGACTATCTAAGCTAGTTGAATCAGTAAACAATATAGGTCCGTCTGCCAAACTAGCTAGTGGCGCGCCTGCTAAGCTATCCGGAAAATTATCTTTACGGGCAATGATTACGTTTTTTGCTGAGTTGGTGATCGGATAATAGTTCTTACTTATGGTTATTCCAGTAGCAATTCTGTCATCGCCAGATAAGCGTAAAATTGAGCCGGCCACTCCAAAAACGGTTGCGTGTTTAACAACCTCTGCTCCGGTCGTAACTTTTACCTCATGAGGCCCAAGCGGTGCAGAATTAGAAACTGTAATATTCGCAGAACAAGAAGTGGAGCTTGAACATGAAAAAGAATTGACTGCTATGCCCTCACCAAAGTCTACCGTTGAGGTGCCGTTAAAAGATGTGTTTATTCCCGTTAGGCTAACCGTTTTTGATTTTCCTCTGTCGACTTTACTCGGACTTGCACCCACCAAAAGCGGTCCAAAGAAATTATTAATGTTTAGGCGACCATGTCCTAAAGTACCAGTCTCACCGGTTGTGCAATCGGAGCCTCCACAAGCACCCAGATTATCATTAGCTGCAGTCACATTATCGCCGGAGAGTTTAATGGCCTCAATTATTTCACTTGCAGATAGGGATGGATATGATGATCTTAGGAGTGCAGCAGCCCCTGCAACGTGCGGGGTAGCCATACTGGTACCACTCATTCTAGAAAACTCATTGGGCTCTGATCCAGTTTCAGAACCACCAAAACATGAGGATGAGGTAGTGGTGTCGTAGCAAGTAGAAAGTATAGAGCTGCCTGGTGCGATAACATCAACAAAACCCTCTGTTGAATAATTAGAGAACGAAGACTTACGATCACGATCCGTTGACGATGCTACTCCCAGCACACCATTTGCACCATTATCGTTTGGGTCATCATTGCAGACCGGTGAATCGCAGGTGGAACCAGCTACTAAGTTCTCATTTTTATTGCCTGCAGCTGCGACTAACACTACATCGTTATTGATGGCGGAAGATACCACTGCATCAAATGAGCTATCATAAGTCTCAGCTCCAAAGCTCATATTAATTACGTCAGCCCCCTCGCTAATCGCATAGTTCATGCCTGCAATTACGTCGCTAGTTATTCCGATGCCATCTTCTGTGAGGGTTCTGATTGGCATAATTTTTACACCAGGTGCGACACCAGAAATACCAAAAGTATTATCTTGGGTTGCGGCTGCAATACCTGCTACATGTGTACCGTGCATTATCAAGTTATCTGCACCGCCTGCTCCGTCATCATCGACACCATTACAGTCAGAGGTATTTGGAGCATGAATATTTGTGCCGCACGGAGAAGGATCATTGTCCCGTGGCGAATTGCTGCCAGACCCATTAAAGGTAGAAACAAAATCATAGCCATAACAGTCATCTTTATAGCCATTACCATCATCATCGGAATTATTATTTGTACATATACCGGCGCTTACCTCTGAAGGGTTTTCCCAAATACGGTCTGCTAAATCGGTATGATCTAATTGGGTACCGGAATCTACTATGGCAATTACTACGCTGCTGTCTCCTGTACTATTATCCCAGCCTGAAGGAGCATCAATATCGGCATCCGAAGTGCCACCAGTTTGTCCTGTGTTATGTAGAGCCCACTGTGAATCAAAATATGAATCATCGGGAGTGAGACTGGAATGGTAGATAACATTTGGTCCTGCTGACACGCCTGGCAAGTTGTTATACTCAGTCAATGCATCGGCCACGGTGATGCCCGGTGCCAATTTGACTCTAATAATTCCCGATATTGGATCTTTATCAGTGGTAATTTTCTCTGACGATACAGAAAGACCATTAATACGCGAATCTCGTTGTACATCAATGTTGCTACCCTTATCAACTTGAAGAATGATTTCATCCTCAAGAATTTGCCCTTCTGACACTAACTTAGAGAATAAATTCTTGGTTTCACTGGTTTTACGACTTTTCGCTAATCCATTTTGAGCCGTAAATAAAAAGACTAGTCCAATAAGACCAATAAATCCGCCGACTAATATCTTGTTAAGTCCTTTTCTTTGCATGTGATTAAAAAATTTTAACATGAATTAGGGTGGTCTGTTTGCGTAAAAATATTGACAAACGTGTCTAGGCGTGTTAGAATACTATGATTTGGCTAATCAGCCAATTCCCCAAATGCAAACAAATACTTCCACAACTAAAAAGATTCTCAAAGGAACATTCGGTGTTCTAGCAATAGTATTGGCTATAGCAGCCATTGTATATGGTCCAGGTTTTGATAAATATCTAAAAGACGGCGATTTTACTGTCTTACAAGGTTCTGTAGGAACTTATATTCAAGAAATTGAGGTTGAGGCAGCTGACACGGAAAATGTATTTGTTACAACTTCGGGGGTAGAACTTAAAGAATCAGGCAGCGGTTACGAAATGGATCGTCGCATAGAATCAGCTGACATAATTGCAGATAATGCTTTTATCAGTGTTGGTTTTAGATGGCACGAGTCTAAGCCGGTTGGCACGACAATTGATCTGTCTTACCGCGTGGGCCTAGAAGATGACTGGACTGACTGGCGAGAAATAACCTCTTCTGAAGATGTTTATATAAAAGATGACCCAGGAGCATTAGCGAGTGATCTATTATTTATTACCCAATCCGATCGATTACAAGTCGCGATTGACCTAACAACTGATGATGCTGTTAATACTCCCCGTCTGGATGATCTAAGGATTGATTTTATCAACTCTCTGGAGGGTCCGTCAGCAGTAGTGGCTGAAAGCTCGCCTGCACCTATTAGTGCTAATGCAACAACTGTAGGTCAACCAAATATTATTTCTAGGGCTGGCTGGGGTGCAAATGAGTCTTGGATGGATTGGACCCCACAACATGCTGATGTAAAACAGTTGATTGTTCACCACACTGCTGGTTCTGATGGAGGTAACGATCCTGCCGCAGTTGTAAGAGGTATTTACTATTACCACGCCGTTACTCTTGGCTGGGGCGACATTGGTTATAACTATTTAATAGACGCACAGGGTAGAATTTATACCGGTCGGGCTGGCGGCGAAGGCGTCATCGCTGGTCATACACTTGGATTTAATACTGGTTCTGTTGGAGTTGCCTTACTTGGCACGTATGATTCTCAAGCTGCTACACCGGCTGCCGAAGCTGCTCTTGCTGATCTGGCAGGCTACCTTTCTGCTCGTCATAATCTTACCCCAACGTCGACGCATACTTTTGGTGGCAAGACAGCCTACATGTTGGCTGGTCACCGTGACTTTACTAGCACTCTATGTCCCGGAACCTTAGAACACAGTCGTCTTGGGTCTATTAGAACTGCAGCCAATAATGCCAAAGGTAATTATTTATCTGGAAATTATGCAGGTACGCTCTCATCCATTGCAGGTAATATCTTGGCAGAAAATCGGGGTGGAACCGCAACTATAAAAATTAAAAACACTGGTTCTAAGACTTGGTATAGAACTGGCACAAATAAAGTAATAGTCAGAACAGTTAATCCGCTAAATCACAAAAGTAGCCTGCATACGTCAGGCTGGGTAAATAATTCAGTCCCCTCTTACATGTCTGAGTCGAGTGTGGCTCCTGGCAAGTACGCCACATTTAAGGTTCCGCTAGCTGCCAGTAAGGCTGGCAATACTAGCGATTCATTTGCGCTCGTAAAAAATGGTAGCAAGATCGCGGGCACATCATTTACTTTGACTCGTTCTTCTAGAAAAGCATACGCCGGAAAAGTTGTAAGTTTGCCTAGCGTCATAAACATAGAAGGCGGAACCCGTACCCAAATAACAGTTAAAGTTAAAAACGTCGGTTATAAAACTTGGAAGAACTCTGGCGCTAACTTTGCTGCGCTCAATCTTATTGACCCCTTAGGCAGAACCAGTCAATTCAGAGATGCAGACTGGCCTACTCATTATCGTCCAACAAAAATGGACTCTTCTTCGGTGGGTCCTGATGGTGTAGCGTCATTTAAATTTAATATTAAGGTTCCTTCTAAACAGGGAAACTATTACGAAGCAATGCAGCCGGTTATTGAGGGTGTAACCTTTATTCCTGGCGCCAGCTTTAAACTTCACTTGAGAGTGGCAAATGGGTATCAGTCTCAGGTTACTGAAAGACCACTTGTGCTTTATGGAGAGCCAAACCAGGAAATACCGGTGACTATTGATATAATCAATAAATCAAGTTTTGCCTGGGAACCTACCGGTACAAAAGCCGTATCCCTGAAAGGTGTTAGTGCAAATGCGACTAGTTTAAAAGCTGCTGATTGGGTATCTGCTAATACTGTGGCTTTAGTCTCCAGTAAAATTAATCCAGGTCAATCAGCTTCAATGAGTTTTAAAGTAAAGGTGCCTGACTCTTATGGAGAACATTCTGAGAGCTTCCAATTAGTTAGTGGCACAAAACCCATTGACGGTTCTAAATTTAATTTAAAAATTATTGCTCGACGTGATTATGAGGCTAAGGTTCTCTCTAAAACTCCTACAATAAAGTTAAAAGCAGGAACAACAGGCCGTGCCGAGATTAAGATAAAAAATACAGGATCAAAAACTTGGTATGCCACCGGAAACGAGGCTATAAAAGTCTATACAAGTAATAATTGGAAACATGATAGTGACTTTTCTACCACCACTTGGAACAATAGTAAGTCCCCTACTAATCTTGAGCCAGCTGTAGTCGCCCCAAATCAAGTTGCCACTCTTTCTATTGAGATTGCTGCTGGCCCAACTGCCGGTGATAAGACGGAGTATTTTGGACTTGCTGACTTGGATGGGCTTCCAATTGCTTTCTCTGGTTTTGGTATCAAAAGATCGGTATCGGGTAGCGGTTCCACAGGACCAGCTGGCAACAGTATTATTAGAGCAGGAATATATTCCACAACCAATGCTATTGGCGTTAAAGGTAACGGTAGTTTCGAGGTAAAAGATAAAGCCGGTAAAAAATTAGGCAGTTCTAATGGTGCCAAAGTTTCTGCTAAGTGGAATGGATCAAAATATGTGGTTACAGGAGCCGTGTCTGGTTCTTCTACTGAGCCAATCAGGTTTGTTCCTTCGGGATCAACTATTCTAGAATTAGCCGACTTTGAGGATCGACCAGCCTGGAATCCAAGTCTTAACGACAATAAGTTTAGAGGTACTCTTGAGGTTAGACGTTCTAGCGCTAACGGCAAAACTTACGCTATTAATCATGTTAAGTTAGAACACTTTGTTAAGGGTGTGGCGGAGGCTTCAAACGGTGATAATGCTGAGTACTACAAGGCCTTAGCGATTGCAGTTAGAACCTATACTGAGTACCAAAGATCTATCGGTGGTAAACACTCACAGCATGGATTTGATGTTCAGAATACTGACCTTGTTTATAAGGGTTACAATTTAGAAAAACGTAATACTGATTTTGTTGCTGCAGCAAACGCAACTGCGGGAAAATTTGTGACCTACAATGGCTCAATTGTCGTTACTCCATTCTTCTCGCAATCCGATGGACGAACAAGAGGCTTTCACGAGGCATTTGGTGGCCCGGTCAAACCTTGGTTAGTTAGCGTCAATGTTCCGGAAGACAATGGAAAATCCCTCTTAGGTCATGGGGTTGGATTATCGGCAAGCGGTGCTCGCGCTAAAGCGGCGGCTGGTAAAAAATACTCGCAAATTTTGAAAGCATTCTATACGGGTATTACGATTATAGATCTGTACTAATCTGGTTTAGCTTCCGAGGTTTTATTGGAGGCGAACCAATCAATAGTCATTTTAATTCCTTTCTCTAGGTCAACAGCTGGCTCAAATCCAAGGTCTTTTTTTCCCAGCGAGTTGTCAAGCAGGCTGCGCCTTTGCTCACCTGGACGGGCGGCGTCATGCCTTACTGTTATGTCGTGGTCCATAAGCCTGTGGATGGCAGCCGTAATTTCTAAAACGCTAGTTTCCTGACCAGTACCGACATTAATTGGACTTGACGTGGATGTGTCTTTGGCTTTTAGACAGGCCTCGACTACGTCACCAACATAGACGTAATCACGCGTATTTTTACCATCGCCGTAAATAGTCATAGGCTCTTTGTTTAAAGCCCGAGATACAAAGATAGCTACGACGCCCGCCTCACCTTTAGGGTCTTGGCGGGGCCCATAAACATTCGCAAAACGCAAGACGCTGTAGTCAACTCCGTACTGCAGTTTATAAAAATGTAAGTATTTTTCGCTAGCGAGTTTAGTAATTCCGTATGGTGAGGCGGGCCTGGGCTCGAGTGATTCTGGCGTTGGCATTACTGTGGTATCGCCGTAAATAGCTCCCCCAGTGGAAGAAAAAATAACTTTAGGTTTTTCATCAAGCGATTTAATCCCCTCCATTATGTTTAAGAGACTTACCAAATTAATAGACAAATCAGCAAAGGGATCTTTAACAGAATCAGGCACGCTTTTTTGAGCTGCTAAATGATAAATTGTTTGTGGAGCAAGTTTGGTAAATAAATC
>CAYSXT010000001.1:0-60679 GCA_964435075.1 uncultured Candidatus Saccharibacteria bacterium | reverse complement strand
GGGTCTTGTTGCGTTGGTTGCTTTTGCTTTTGTTCCTTATAAGTTTTGGAAAAAAATTAATATCTTATTGCTGATTCTGACTTTGCTACTTTTAGTAGCCGTCTTTATACCAGGTCTCGGCATTGATGTTGGTGGAGCGCAGCGTTGGATTAATCTTGGCTTTGCCTCTTTTCAGCCTTCAGAGTTAACAAAGCTGACTATAGTTTTGTTCTTGGCTGCCTGGCTGGACAAACGCGGAAAAGGAATTAAAGAATTTACGACTGGCGTCATCCCGTTTGTCGCGATATTGGGTGTCGCGACCGCTCTTATTATTGCGCAGCCGGATCTAGGTACCTTAACCGTTATCGCGGCCTCTGCGGTGGCCATGTTTTTCGTTGCTGGAGCTAGACTTTGGCACATAGCTGCTTTGTTTTCCTTAGGGGTAGGCTTTTTAGCTATCGCCATAAAGCTCGAGCCTTACAGGCTTCAACGTTTTACAATTTTTCTTAATCCGGCGCTGGATCCGGAGGGTGCCGGTTATCAAATTAACCAAGCCTTACTGGCGGTAGGTTCGGGCGGATTATTTGGCTTGGGTCTCGGGCAGAGCAGACAAAAATTTAATTATTTACCCGAGCCAGCAGGAGACTCAATTTTTGCCATACTGGCAGAAGAGTTAGGTTTTATCCGCGTAATGCTTGTGCTGGTCGTGTTCTTACTGCTGGCCTATCAAGGGTTTCAAGTTGCGAGAAAAGCGCCTGATAACTTTGGGCGTCTGCTCGCTACTGGTATTACAACCTGGTTTGTAGCGCAAGCCTTTATTAATATAGGGGCATTAATAGGTATTTTGCCTTTAACTGGTATTCCCTTGCCATTTGTTAGTTTTGGCGGAACTGCGTTAGTTGTATCAATGGCAGCTGCGGGTATTCTTATTAATATATCTAGGTATACTAAGGATAGCCCATCCAAACGTCAGGCTCCCTGGAGTTTACGGCGCAGAAATTTATTACAACACCATAAAGCATTAAGCGGAGAAAAATAATATGGCACTAAAAGTTGCATTAACAGGAGGAGGAACAGGAGGACATGTATTTCCTGTAGTGGCGGTTGCAGATGAGATAAAGAGTCTAGATCCTAAGGTTAAGTTTCTTTGGATAGGTTCCGAGAAGGGTTTAGAGAAAGAAATTGCCCAACAAGCCGGCATCTCTTTTGCATCAGTGCCGACTGGTAAACTTAGGCGTTATTTTTCTTTTTCAAATATTATCGACATTTTTAAAATTCCTTTCGGGATTTTGAAGGCTTTCTTTATTCTTGGGGTTTTTAGGCCAGACGTTTTATTCTCAAAAGGTGGCTATGTTAGCTATCCAACAGTGTTTGCTGCTTGGCTAAGAGATATACCAATTTTGTTGCACGAGACTGATAGTGTGCCGGGACTTGCTAATCGTCGACTTTTAAAAAAGGCTACTTTAATCACTACTAGCTTTAAAGAGATGCCGGCTGAGTTGCCAGAAGACAAAACCATATTTACAGGTCAGCCTATTAGAGCAATGGTGGCTAGTGGTGATGCTAGTAAAGCAAAGAAAGCATTAGCATTATCTGACGATCGCCCTGTTTTAGCAATTTTTGGCGGATCACAGGGGGCTAAATCTATAAACAAGGTGGTATTTAATAGCTTGCCTGAATTACTCCCGCATTTTCAAATTATTCATCAAGTCGGTCCAAAAAATATTGACGAAGCGAGATTGTACCTAGAAAAATTTGGGTCCAATGGTTATCGAGCAGAAGGCTTTTTTACAGATAATTTGTGGGATGTATATGCTTTAGCTGACATTATTGTGGCAAGATCCGGTGGGCAAGTTCATGAGCTGGCAGCTTTGGGCAAGCCCGTAGTACTATTGCCGCTAGCTACATCAGCCAGCAATCATCAAGTGAATAATGCTGAAAGTTTTGCCAAAAAGCAGGCAGCAATTTCCATTCAAGAGGCAAATTTAACGCCGAAAATTTTTGTGGGTGAGTTAACAAATCTTTTACATAATAACGCTATGAGACTTAGACTCGGCAACACTATTAAGCAGTTTGAAACCCCCTTGGCAGCTAAGAAGCTAGCCTACTGGACCTTTAGATTGGCAGAAATTCGCTAAGCAATGTCCGTAAAAACCAAGGACCTTAAGAAAATTAAAAGAGTTTATTTTGTTGGAATTGGTGGTGCAGGTGTGTCGGCTATGGCCCAACTATTTTTAGAGAAGGGGATTTATGTTTCTGGGTCTGATTTAAAAATGTCCACAAACACGGACAGGTTGGCAAAATTAAAAGTGCCTATTGCAATAGGTCTGCACAAAGCTGCCAACATTAATAACAAGATTGATCTTGTGGTTTATACTAATGATACTGATCAACAAAATCCTGAGATCATCAGAGCTAAGAAATTAAAGATTGATACTTTATCTTATCCGCAAGCCTTACCAATAATTTTAGAATCTAAGAAAATTATTGGTATTAGCGGAACCCATGGCAAAACCACCACTACGGCCATGGTCGGAGATATATTACTCAAGAGTGGCTGGGATCCTACAGTAGTCGCAGGATCATACATAGAGTCCTTAAAAGGGAACGCAAGATTAGGAGAGGGTGAGTATGCCGTTGTGGAGGCAGATGAATATAAAAAAGCATTTCTAAATTACATTCCCAAGATTGCTGTAGTGACAAATGTGGAGGCCGACCATCTTAATTTTTATAAAAATCTGGACAATATTCGCAAGGCTTTTAGCGCATTTATTGCACAAGTACCCCGGGGAGGATTAGTTTTGGCAAATGGGGACGATCCGGGTGCCAGAATGGTAACCGAAACCCGCGACTGTTGCGTTTTGTGGTATGGCTTAGACAGCCGCAGTGAATTAAGAGCAACTAATGTAAACCTAAAAGGACCGGTTACAACTTTTAAAGTTGATTTTCATGACAGGAGTTTAGGCTCATTCAAGTTAAGAGCACCGGGAGCCCATAATGTAAAAAATGCCCTGGCTGCCATCGGAGTTGGTTCGCACTTAGGAGTGCCCGTTAAGGATATGCAGAACGCCCTAGAAAATTTTTCTGGCACATGGCGTCGGTTTGAATACAAGGGAGAAGAAAAGGGTATTACGGTCATAGATGATTTTGCTCATCATCCAACTGAACTCACAGCAACACTTAAAGCCGCGCGAAATAGATTTGGCAAGCGACGCTTGGTGGCTATATTCCAACCTCACTTTTATGGACGACTTAAGGATTTCTTTAAGGAATTTGCTATTGCTTTGACTTTGGCTGACTTAGTTATTATTCCGCCAGTCTTTTACGTTCCTGGTAGAGAAAATATTGGACAGTTACGCAGCAACTATAATAATCAGACTTTATCAGAGGCTGTAAATCATAAAGGAACCCGATCAATTGCAGCCCCAGATATGAATGCTGCCTTGGCAGCCGGTATGGCAACCATTAAAAAGGGAGATGTGGTATTAACTATTGGAGCAGGGGATGTTACTGAGTTAGGACCTAAAATACTAAAAGCACTTAGTGATTAAAAAAAAGATTAAGAAAAATGTAAGTTTGGCACCAATGACTTCTTTTGGAGTTGGTGGACCTGCTAAGTATTTTTTAGAGTTTTCAAGTGAAAAAGAATTATTAGCCGGGCTTAAATTTGCCAAAGACAATAGCTTAGAAGTCTTTTTTTTGGGTTCTGGCAGTAACGTTTTAGTTAGTGACGAGGGGTTCGATGGTCTGGTGCTAAGAAATGCCATTAAAAAGCGTAAAGCCGTTAAAAAAGATAAAATTATTGAGTTAACTGTGGGTTCTGGTGAAGACTGGCCTACACTCGTGGACTTTGTTGTTGAAAAAGGCTGGTCAGGCATTGAGGGACTCGCGGGTATTCCTGGTACGGCCGGCGCAGCACCAGTTCAAAATATTGGTGCCTATGGTCAATCAATATCAGAAGCAGTGAAAAGCGTTAGAGCATACGACTTAAAAAAGAATAAATTTAAGGTCTTTAGCAATAAGGAATCGGAATTTGCCTATAGAACAAGCTTGTTCAAAAAAAATATTGGGCGATTTGTAATCACGGAAATAGTTTTAGAGTTAAGTAATAAGTCAGAGTCAGGGCTGCACTATAAAGACAATCGATTTAGTATTGATTCGGAAGTGACAAGTAAAAATCCGACCGCCACAGATGTGCGTGACGCTGTAGTTTCAATTAGGGCTAAAAAAGGCATGGTCATGCTGCCTGAATATAATAGTTATAAAAGTGCTGGTTCTTTTTTTATGGCTCCGCTTGTAACTAAGAAGAAATTTAAAGAAATCAAAACTAAAGCTAGCGATCTAGATAAAGTAAAGACAGAAAAACTCATGCCTTGGTATTGGGATACGGATGAGGGCACGGTAAAAATTGCGCCAGCTTTTTTGCTTGAGTTCACAAAGTTTAATAAGGGGTACAAAGAGGGTTCGGTCGGCATCTCGCCTAAACATTCATTGGCCATAATTAATTGTGATAATGCTACGGCGTCTGACATCATCAGTCTTGCCAGAAAAATGCAAAAGGCGGTAAAGAGTACCTTTGATGTCGATTTAATTTCGGAAGTGAGATTAATGGGTTTTTTGGGAAATCCGTTAGGTAAAAGTACTAGTAAGAGCAGGTGAAAAAAGCTAAAATACCTTTATGGAAATACGTATCAAATGGACAAACTTAAAAACAAGTGCTGCGCTCGAGGATTATTTTAGGCACAAAATTGAGCACTTAGAGCATTATTATAAGCCGATTCTATCGGCAGATTTAGAGCTTGCTCACGATCGACATCATCGTAAAGGTGAGGTTTATCGCGCTGAGGCAAGATTAGCTGTGGCTAAGAAAACTATCTATGCGTCACAAGGTGCAAAAGAAGCCTTTGAGTCGGTGGATCTTTTACTCAACGATCTAATTAATCAAATAGCTGATTATAAGGATAAGTATATAATCCAGCACTCTAAGCGACGTAATCTTAAAGAAAAAACGAGTGTTCAACGTCGCTACGCAAAAGAAGCACTAAGAGCACCTCAAAATTAACAAAAAAGGGGTAGGAGATAAGACTTGATTTTGAGGTCTTTTTTTGGCAGTCTAGGTGTTTATTGCTAACAAAAACTAATGGGATTGTTTACGAAAATTTTGGGTGATCCAAACGTAAAGGTTATTAAAAAGCTCGAGCCGATCGTGCAGGATGTTCGTGCTAAAGCCAAATCATTAGAATCTCTGAGCGACGAGGAACTTAAAAACAAAACATTTGAGTTTAAGAAACTCATTGCCGACAAGACAAAAACCTTAGACGAATTATTGCCAGACGCATTTGCTGTTGTAGTGGATGCCATGCGACGCCTGCAAGGTCGCTCGTGGGAAGTGCGCGGAGAGGAAACAAAATGGAACATGGTTCCCTTTGATGTGCAGATTATTGGAGGCATTGTTTTACATCAGGGGCGCATAGCTGAAATGCGTACCGGTGAAGGTAAAACCCTTGTTGCCGTATTGCCTGCCTACCTAAATGCCCTGAATGGTAAAGGCGTTCATGTAATTACGGTTAACGATTATCTAGCTCAGAGAGATGCAGAATGGATGGGTGGTGTCTATAACTTTTTAGGTCTGTCAGTTGGTGTTACCCAGCATGGTCAAACTCCAGCGGATAAGCGGGAGGCCTATCAGGCAGATATTACATATGGAACTAATAATGAGTTTGGGTTTGATTATTTACGCGACAATATGGTTCATGACGACGATCAACTGACGCAGCGGGGACAACCTTTTGGTATTGTCGACGAGGTAGACTCCATTTTAATTGATGAAGCAAGAACCCCATTGATTATTTCGGCACCTGCTCAAGATTCTACAGATCAGTACTATCAGATGGCAAAGCTGGCCCAAGACTTAAAAGAAAACGTCGACTATAATCTGGACGAAAAACTAAAAGCTGTAACGCTCAGTGAAGAAGGTATTAGTAAGGTCGAGAAGAAACTGGGGATCGATAATCTTTATGAAGAGGCTGGTATACGCATGGTCACTCACGTGGAATCGGCGGTTAGAGCCAAAGCTTTGTTTGTTAAGGACCGTGATTATGTCATTAAGGATAATGAGGTAATCATTGTTGATGAATTTACGGGTCGTTTAATGCCCGGACGTCGCTACTCGGAAGGGTTACATCAAGCCATCGAAGCAAAAGAAGGTGTAAAAGTTCAGAGAGAATCGAGAACCCTAGCGACTATTACTTTTCAAAATTATTTTAGGCTTTACGATAAGCTCTCGGGAATGACTGGTACAGCAGCTACTGAGGCTGAAGAGTTTGCAAAAATATACGAACTTGATGTTGTTGTAATTCCAACAAATAAACCAACCGCCCGCCTTGATCTTGGAGACAAGATCTATAAAAGCGAATTAGGTAAATTTAAAGCAGTTGTCGCAGACATAAAAAATAGAAATGTTAAAGGTCAGCCTGTGCTGGTTGGTACGGTTTCGGTTGATAAGTCTGAGCGGTTGTCGGCCTATCTTAAGCGTGAGGGCATTACACATGAGGTTCTCAACGCTAAAAATCATGAGCGTGAGGCCCAGATAGTTTCTAAAGCTGGGCAAAAAGGTAATGTGACTATTTCTACAAATATGGCTGGTCGGGGAACAGATATTAAGCTAGGTGAAGGGGTTGCAGAGATTGGAGGCTTGCATGTAATTGGTACTGAACGACATGAATCCAGACGTATTGATAATCAGCTGCGTGGACGATCAGGTCGACAGGGAGATGCAGGTTCTACTCAGTTCTTTGTGTCTATGGAGGACGACCTCATGAGGATCTTTGGATCCGATCGGATGAAATCCATGATGGAGAAATTGGGCCTATCTGAAGATCAGGCAATTGAGAACAAAGTAATTAGCAGATCGCTGGAATCAGCACAAAAAAAGGTCGAAGGTAATAATTTTGATATTAGAAAGCACTTAGTCGAGTTTGATGATGTCTTGAATAAACAGCGTGAGGTTATATATGGGAAAAGACGTGAGTTATTAGACATTTGGTCATTAGAGAAAAAAAGATTAGCCGGTGAGGATGTAAAAGGCGAAACTCTCAAAGCGCGTATTGAGGATTTAATTAATGCGGAAATTGAGCAAGTAGTTGCGGCTCATACTTTAGGAGAAAAGGAGCAACGTTGGGACATTAAGGAAATCGTTGAAACTATGCAGACGTTGATGCCTGTACCAAATGATCTGGCTGATAAAATTGAAGAGGCCCGGTCAAAGGGTGGAAATCCCAAGCAGGATGCAGCGGCTCGTGATGCTGTAATAGGTCTATTGATCGACACTGCTAAAAAGACTTATGAGGCTAGAGAACAAGAGTTGACTGTGGAAGTCATGCGCAGAGTAGAGATTGGTGTTTATTTGATGACTATTGACACACTTTGGGTTGATCATCTGGATACAATGGAGGCCTTAAGAGAATCAGTGCGCCTAAGAAGTTATGGTCAACACGATCCATTAGTCGAATATAAAAAAGATGGATTTGGGTTGTTTGAGCGTCTGTTGGATAACATTCAAAATGGCATTGTATATCGTATTTTTAAGTCCAATATTGCAACCCAACAAGCGGCCCCGACTGCTGGAGCAGAAAAGTTACAAAGCCAAGGCGAAGGGGCGGTAAGTTCAAGACCACAAAAAACTAAAAAGGAACCAGGACGCAATGATCCGTGTTATTGTGGTTCTGGAAAGAAATATAAAAAGTGCCACGGATCAAACCAAACTTAGAACGATATGTAGTCTTCTTGGTTGATGGAATATCAGCTGAGACCTTTAATGAGTTATTAAATCAAGGCAATCTGCCCACCTTGCAGAGGTATGTTAAACAGGGGGCTTATCATGACAATGTGGTTGCCTCTTTTCCGACGGTTACAGGTCCTGGTCACATTCCACTTTTTTCTGGAATAAATCCCGCATCAATAGATTTCGTCGGTCATAATCAGTTTCATCGGTCGAATGGTAAACTTGAGAACTACTTGCTGTCGTATAATCTTTTCTCAAAAAAGTACGGCGATCGCAAAACTCTCTATCACCAGTTTGATAATTCGGTTTCTATAAGTGAGCCCTTTAGAGTCGGTGCAACAACATATCGAAAAAATATTTTTGCTCTGGCAGACTGGGCCAAAATTAGGGGACCAGCCAACTGGTATGTAATGCGCACAGTCTTATATGAGTATCGTGCAGGCAGGGATCTGATTATCGGTTGGCTACATGAAACCGACGCTTTAGCTCATTTGTCGCCCAACAAACAAAAAGTAGAAAAATCTCTAATTGATTTAGATAGGTATCTATTGAAGTTTGAGAAGGAGATGGATGATAATACAACCATAGTTTTATGTTCTGATCATGGCATGGAAAGAACTGACGGTGTGCCCTTTTCTTTAAAAAATGAACTGCGCAAGCTGGGCTATGGGCTGACTTCCAACCGCTTGTTTCTAGATGGTGGTGGTTTTGGTCAGATATATTTTAAAAAAGATGGCACATACAAGGAGCGGCTTGATGAGAGTTTTTTGGGGGCTTTACCGGGCACGTTGGCTGAGCGTGATGCAGTAGATCTGACAATCTATAGGCGAGGTCAAGGCGCTGAGATGCGTGCCGTTGTTCAATCTAAAAAGGGTGTTGGTGTGATAACTAAAAATGAATCTAAATATTGCTACAAGCTTGAGAAAGGAACAGATCCTTTAGGTATTGTTAATCCTCAAAATAAAGATCAACTTGCTGAGGGTTCCGATCGGCAAAAGTGTATTACAATTTCAGGTTCGACTAATTATCCAGATAGTCTTTTCCAAGTTTACGAACTTTTAAAAGCACCATCAAGCGGAGATCTACTTATAACAAGTGCGCCCGGTAAGGGTTTTAATTTGCTCACTAGATTTGCAGTTCACGGTGGCTTAAATCGAAAACAAGCTGTCACGTTTATGCTTTTCAATAAGCCCATGCAGGGACTCGAGGCTGAAGCCTTGACGACTGCCGATTTGCCGGATCTAATATCAAAAAACCGAGTTCCCTAAAAAAAGTTGTGATAGACTATCTGGCATGACTCGAGCAAGAGTATGGTTATCATTATTAGGCATTGCAGTTGTTGCTACGGCAGCAGCTTATCTTGCAACTCCAAATGGCCCGGGCAAAATTCCTGTGGATTCTATTAATTCATTAGTTTTTAGATTGGGATTAGACTTACAAGGTGGAAGCCAGTTGATTTATGAGGCTGATCTAAGCCAAATACGCTCCGATGAAAAAGAAGAGTCGATAAATGGAGTAAGGGACGTTATAGAGCGACGTGTTAACTCTTTTGGTGTTTCTGAGCCTGTAATTCAAGTTCAAGGTGAGAGCCGTCTCTTAGTAGAGCTACCCGGCGTTACGGATATCAATGATGCTGTCGCTGAAATAGGAAAAACTCCGTTCTTAGAGTTTAGGGAGTTAAGCAATGAGTCTGAAGGTGATAAAACAGAAACTTCGAATCCTGAAGTTATTACAAATGAAGATGGAACCCAGTCGATTGATGTAGCTGCTACTGGTCCGGAATTTGTTCCTACTGGTTTAACTGGTGCTCAGTTTGAGAGAGCCGATATTGATTTTGGACAAACCGGTCAGCCCACAATTTTACTTTCTTTTAATAGTGAGGGAAAAAAACTTTTTGGAGAGATAACAGAAAGGAACATCGGTAGTCAGGTAGCAATTTACTTAGACAATGAAATATTATCAGCTCCCGTTGTGCAGCAAAAAATAACCTCAGGACAAGCTACAATTACCGGAGATTTTACAATTGAAGAAGCTCGGGAATTAAAAAAGAACTTAAACGCCGGTGCATTGCCTGTGCCAATATCACTGATTAGTCAGGCTAATATTGGTGCTTCGCTAGGTAATGAGTCGGTACAACTCAGCTTGCTTGCCGGTTTAATTGGTTTAGTAGGAGTTATCTTATTTATGTTGGTTTATTACCGCCTCTTGGGACTGGTCGCAGTGATTGCCTTATTTATTTATACCGCCGTAGTGGTTGTTATCTTTAAGCTATTCTCTGTAACTCTTACATTACCTGGCCTAGCTGGTCTCTATTTGTCTATTGGTATTGCTGTAGATGCTAACGTTCTTATTTTTGAGAGAATTAAGGAAGCTCTGCGGGATGATTTGTCTCCAGTGGCAGCTGTAGAAGATGGTTTTAAGATGGCTTGGCCTTCTATTAGAGACTCAAATTTAAGTTCCATCATCTCCGTAGTTATTATGTATACCTTCACAACGAGCTTAGTGCGAGGCTTTGCTCTGACCCTGGGTATTGGAGTAGTTGTTTCTCTTTTCTCGGCAATAACGGTCTCAAGAACGCTCCTGAGATGGTTGCTCGGCTTTAGATTATTACAAGCCAGCTGGTTATTGGGTGTAAAGAAGAAAAAAGAAGAGCCTCTTAAAACAAAAGAAGCAGGAGGGTCAATATAATGAAACAGCGTAAACCACTACCAATAGTTAAGCTCCGTAAGGTTTGGTACGGAATATCAATTACGCTAATCGTGGCGACGCTTGTAGTTCTATTTACGCAAGGTCTTAGTTTAGGAATTGATTTCGTAGGGGGAACCCTCCATGAAATCAAATTCGAACAAGAGCGACCTGCTAATGACGCAGTTGCAGATTCCTTAGCTGAGCTAGCTGATATTTCTTCAGTACAACCGATTGGCGACCAAAGCATATTGCTTCGCTATCAAAATGTAGATAATGCAACTCGACAAAATATTCTTGATACTTTGTCGGATAATTATGGCGCCGTAGAAGAAGAAAGGTTTGAATCGATTGGTCCAACAATTGGTCAGGAGCTAAGGCAAAAAGCGATCTGGGCAGTACTCTTAGTTTTGGCTGCGATCATTTTATATCTGACCTACGCTTTTCGAAAAGTCTCTCAGCCAATACAATCTTGGAAGTATGGGGTTCTAGCTATTGTTGCTGTTACGCATGACGTCACGATACTACTTGGTGTTTTTGCAATTCTCAGTTATTTGAGGGGAGCGGAGATAGATTCGCTTTTTGTGATTGCTGTTCTCACAACTCTGGGCTATTCAGTTCACGATACGATCGTTGTTTTTGATCGAACCCGAGCCAATTTGCTTGAGATGGGCGGCGATAAGTTTGAAAAAGCGGTGACATTAGCAACTAACCAAACAATAACTAGATCAATTAATACAAGTTTAACTACTCTAATCCCATTAACGGCTTTGCTCGCATTTGGAGGGAGATCCTTACAAGATTTTGTGTTGGCTCTTATGGCTGGTCTGCTAATTGGTACTTTTTCTAGCATTTTCATTGCCAGTCCATTACTTATTGATTGGAATAGATTTCGCGAAAGACGTCAGAGAAAAAGAGCAACAAACTAGTTAAAATAGGTTTAAGCCAGCTTGTTGACAGTTTGTAAAGTAAGTGATATTTTGGGCTCATAACAAAGTCTTGACTTATTTATTAAGGCATGGTATAACCCTAGCAATTATGACTAACACAAACGACACCAAGGAAAATACAGACCAGCGAGCAATCCTCGATGAGGTCTTAAGTTCTCAAAAAGAACTAGATTTACAGGCTTTTGAGCCCCATCGTTTTGTGTTGGATCTACTAAATGATACAGATAGCCGAGCAAAAAATATTTTAATGAAACGTTTTGGCCTGGATGGAACCAAGTCAAAAACTCTTGAGAGTTTAGGGAAGCAATACGGTATTACCAGAGAGCGTGTACGACAAATACAATCCCTAGCGATAAAGGAGCTCAAAAAGAGCGCGCGATCCCGCGAAATTGGAAGAGCCACTAAAGTGGTTCACGCCACTTTAACTGATGCGGGTGGAGTTATGGAACAGGAAGCCCTGCTTACTCGCATTCTTGGTTCTGAAAATAATAATCCTACCAACAGGGCTGCATTACTATTTATTTTTAATCTGGCAGATGAGGTCCAAAAAATAGATGAAAGTGATCGATTAAAGACTATCTGGGTTTCAAATAAGCCATCATTCGAAAAACTATCTAATTTACTAAAAACGATAGAGGGTATTTTTAAGGAGAGCGGCAAGCCTATGAATTTAGAAAAATTAGTCTTGGCTATAAACGAGCACCAAGGAAAAGAAGGTCAGTCAGTTGCGACTGAGGCTGAAATTCAAGCTGCTATGGCTGCCTCAAAAAACATAGCCAAAAATCCATTTGGTGAGTTTGGACTTGTCGATTGGACGGATATTGTACCTAAGGGTGTCAGAGACAAGGCTTACATGGTTGTGCGACGTACAAACAAGCCAATGCACTTTATGAAAATTACAGAGGCTATTAACGCTGCCAAATTTGACAAGAGAAAAGCATATCCGCAAACAGTTCACAATGAGCTGATTAAAGACAAGCGCTTTGTATTAGTTGGTCGTGGAATGTATGCCTTAAGTGAATGGGGATATAAGCCAGGTACCGTTGCTGATGTTCTTACTGAAATTTTGCAGCAACAAGGCGGGCCCATGAACCGCAACGATTTACTCCAAGAGGTCTTAAAAAGACGTATGGTTAAGAGAAATACAGTTCTTATTGGTTTGCAGGATAAGGTCAAATTTAAAAAGGTTGGTCGCGAAGATTACGATTTAGCAATTAAGGAATAACTATAATTTACTTCCCGACATGGAGATTTTAGATAGCGTAGGACAAGGGTTTCAAAACTCTTTTGCTGTTTTTAATTCCGTTTGGCGGGAGGGTTGGTTTATATTTGTTCCAATCGTCTTGTTCTACATGATGGCATGGTATTGGAAAGACTACATGGTGACTCAATTTGTTAAGAGTATAAATTTTATTAATTTGGAAATTAGTGTTCCTCCCGAAAATGAGCAAAGTCCAAAAGTTATGGAGGAATTTTTTAACGCTTTGCACTCTGTCCAAACTAATCCCAATTTTTTAGATCGTTTTTGGAAAGGTAAGATACAAGAGTGGTACTCAATTGAGATTGTGGGCTTGGGCGGAGACGTACATTTTATTGTGCGCTGTCCTGATTACTTTAAGGATGCCGTTGAGGCTCATCTATATGCTCAATTTCCTGATGTTGAAATTAAGCAAGTGGATGATTACGCCGAAAAATTTCCCGCTGATTTTGAAAAAGCCGGCCTAGATTTATTTGGTGCTGACATGGTTTTGGTAAATAAAGATTTTTATCCGATCCGGACCTATCCAAACTTTGAGCATCAGATGACTCAAAGAATAATTGACCCAATTGCAACTGCTGCAGAAGTAATGAACAAGCTTAATCCCGATGAGCAACTGTGGGTTCAGTTTGTTATTCGTCCAGTCATGACCGATTGGGCTATGGAAGGCCAAAAATTTGCTAAGGAGTTGATGGGGCAAGATGTCCCCAAGCCAAACCCAGTCGTATTAGAAGCTTTGTCAAAGGCCGGTGAATTTGCCGGCACGCTGGCTGGAGCCGGTGGTGGTGAAGGGGCCTCAGAAGAATTTCCAACCAGTATGTTTTTGATACCGCCAAATGAGCGTAAGGTCGTTGAAAATATAGAAAGAAATGTTTCTAAGTTAGCTTTTCAGTTTAAAGGCCGGTTAATGTACCTGGGTAACGCTGAGACTTTTGATAAAAATCGCTTCAAGGCCATTATGGGTTCATATAAGCTCTTTAACACCTATGACATGAATGGTTTTAAACCGTATAAGAATACATTTACGAGGGTGGATTATTTTTTCAAAAAGCCACGTGTAAGAGTTAGAAAGAATCTGTTACTCAAAGCATATAAGACGAGATCCTTTACAAAGGGCCCTGCTCCGCAAATTCTTACAACAGAATCTTTAGCTTCGCTATTTCATATTCCGGATATTACGGTTAAGACGCCGCGCCTGGAGAGAACAATGGCCAAGAAGGGCAGTGCTCCAACTAATTTACCATTAACTGAGGTACCTAATCTCTAACATGGATATTCCAGAGAAAGAACAACCAAAATTACCAGATGACGTTACGGTTTTTGCTAAAACAACTTTTAGAGGTGAGGAAAAATTATTTGGCATAAAACAAAAAGATCGTCGCAATCATGTCTACGTAATTGGAAAAACTGGTATGGGTAAGACGACCATGCTGCAAAACATGATTATTGGAGATATTAATGCTGGTAGGGGACTCTGTATAGTTGATCCTCACGGTGATGTTGCCGAAGACATTTTAGATTTTATACCGCCCCACAGGGTCAATGACGTCATATATTTTAATCCGGCAGATATAGATTTTCCGATTGGCTTCAATGTTTTTGAAAAAGTAGAACATGAGCACAAGTATTTAATTGCCTCGGGTCTAGTGGGTGTCTTTAAAAAGATGTACGCCGAATCATGGGGGCCCCGTTTGGAGTATATTCTACGTAATACAATTCTGGCTTTGTTGGACTATCCAGAAGCTACAATGTTGGGGATATTGCGACTATTAGCCGATAAAAAATATCGCAATGAGGTTGTTAGAAATGTTGAAGACCCGGTCGTTAAAAGTTTTTGGGTCGATGAGTTTGCCAACTACAATGAAAGATTTGCCTCTGAGGCGATCTCGCCTATCCAAAATAAAGTGGGTCAGTTCTTGTCTTCGGCAATTGTGAGAAATATTGTGGGACAGGTTAAATCCAGTTTTGATCTTAGAGATGTGATGGACAACAACAAGATTTTGATAATGAGTCTTTCAAAAGGAAAAATTGGTGAGGACAATACCGCACTGCTTGGCTCTATGATGATTACTAAGATTCAACTAGCAGCTATGTCTAGAGCGAACATTCCAGAAGAAGAGAGGAACGACTTTTATCTTTACGTTGATGAGTTTCAAAACTTTGCAACAGAGTCATTCGCTACTATTTTGTCAGAGGCACGAAAATATCGCCTCAATTTAACGGTTGCTCACCAATATATAGAGCAAATGAGTGATGAAGTTAGAGAGGCGGTCTTTGGTAACGTAGGCTCATTGGTGGCATTTAGAGTTGGTGCTCAGGATGCTGAATTTTTAGAAAAAGAATTTGAACCTGTATTTATGCAGACAGATCTAGTTAATATTCCAGCGTACAATATCTATTTGAAGATGATGATTGATGGACTAACGAGTCAAGGTTTTTCTGCTGTTACAATCCCACGCTTTGACGAGTTTAGAACCAGTGCTCGAGACAAAGTCATTGCAGTTTCTAGGGAGAGATATGCAAGGGGTCGCGAGGAAGTAGAAGATAAAATCAAACGCTGGTCAGGATCTTCGGATAATGATAATCGTGGTCCTCGTAGCGCAGAAGATCGAATGAAACAAAAAATTGATAGACGGAAGGGTGGAGGCCGATCTGATAATCATGATAACCGAGGTAATCGAGAGCGAGGTGGACGTAGCGGCGGGAGTCAGAACAGACGGCCAGATGATCGTGAAATGTTTAATGCAATTTGTCACACCTGCAACAAGGTTGTTGAAGTTCCATTTAAGCCAGATCCAATGCGTCCAGTTTATTGTCGAGAATGCTTACCCGAAGCGCAGAGAAATCGTGATTCTAGAAATGATAGAAAAAATACTAATTTAAACAATCAGGATCGCAGAGTAAGTCAAAATAGGGATAGACGACCGAATAGACGACCGAGAGATAGGAGCAATCAGCGCGATAAAGTTACCGTTAAGGCCTCTGGTGGAGAGCCGGTCGTAATTCCAACACCTAAAACTGTCTCTCTCAAAGAGGCACTTAGTCCAATAAAAAAAGCAATGACTGGTAAAAAAACGGATAAAAAGACTGAAAAAAAGTCAAATAAACGAGGTAAACGACAACTAAAAGAGGGCCAGGCAGTTTCTTTTGAAGATTGACTAAGCCGCTATAATCAGTAGAATTTTCCGGATGTCTAGTAAACGAAAAAACAGTCCTAGAGTATTAATCGCTATGTCTGGCGGGGTAGATAGTTCTGTAGCAGCTGCCCTGTTAAGTAAGCAGGGCTATGATTGTTCGGGTGTTTTTTATGAACTCTGGTCGCCAGAACCTAAATTAGGAAAGGCCTGGGAAAATAACTGTTGTTCACTCGAGGCGTATCAAGACGCGCAAAAAGTTGCTAAGAAATTAGGTATTCCGCTTTTTAGGTCTGACATATCTAAAGATTTTAAGAAATTAGTAGTCGATTATTTTATTGAGGAGTACAAAGCAGGTAGGACTCCAAATCCTTGCGTAGTTTGTAATACAAAATTACGATTTGGGGCTATGTTGAATAAGGCCCTTAATGTATACAAGGCGGACTATTTAGCCACTGGTCATTATGCAATTAGAGACCATCAAAATAGCTGGAAAAGTATAGATTGTCTTCCGCCAAA
The DNA here is from genome assembly GCA_964435075.1 of uncultured Candidatus Saccharibacteria bacterium. Classification (GTDB taxonomy): domain Bacteria; phylum Patescibacteriota; class JAUYIX01; order JAUYIX01; family JAUYIX01; genus CAYSXT01. The sequence continues at coordinate 44,371 of CAYSXT010000001.1, read as the reverse complement.
CAAAAAAGCGAAATTATTACGTGCGCATGATAGGCAAAAGGATCAGACTTATTTTCTTTACAGGTTGGGGCAATCTGAATTGAATAAAATATTATTTCCTCTAGGTGGTATGCAAAAGTCAGAAGTAAGAGCCCTTGCCAAAAAGATGGGGCTTCCAACAGCCTCCAAACATGATTCTCAGGAAGTTTGTTTTGTTCCTAAGGGTGAAGTAGCAAAATTTTTAAAGACCCAAATTACTACTAAATCTGGAACCATAACCGATAAAAAGGGAAATAAACTGGGTAAGCACCAAGGGGCAGAACTTTATACTCTGGGCCAAAGACGAGGACTTGGTGCTCTTGGCCAAAAACCTCACTACGTAGTCAGTAAGGATGTCAAAAAGAATAAGCTTGTCGTTACTGACAATCCTGCTGAAGTTGATATGACAAACTCTATTATAGATCTGCAACAAGTAAGCTTTGTGGGGTCAGAGCCGAAAATGGATTACATATATCAAGCTAGAGGTAGGCATGTTCAGGCTTTATTTAGGGTAAAATTAAGGATGTCTGGTAGTAGGTGGCAAGCTATTCCACAAGCTAAAATTGATCTATTGGCTACGGGACAATCATTAGTGTTGTATGATAATGAGGAGGTAATTGGTGGAGGAATTATCAAGAATATTTCTAAACAAGTATTAAAATCTTCCCAGAATGAATACGCGACAATCAAAAGCTAAAAAGGGCGGCAGGTTAGCTAGACAAAAAAGCGCAAAAGTTGCAGGTGATGTTTTACTCAAAAAGCGTGAACTGGGCAAAAAAAAGCGGGGTGCTTTAACTCGTGAAGATGTTTTTCAGCGTCAACACGATGTATTAGCTGAATCTGCAGAAGTTAGGGCAATGAAGCAGTCCGGGCTGAAATTACGGCGAGATGTTACAGCCGCTGTGGTTGCCAGGCAAGCACGAAAACAAAAAATTGAAGCTAGGACTGCCTTGGCAGATGCCAAAGCTTTATCAAAAAATTCACTTGAAATTAGGCGTCAAGCAGAGCGAGAAGCTGCGAACAAAAAAAGGTTAGAGCGTGCAGAAGCCCTAAAGAAAAAACAACAAAAATATGAAAACGAAAAAAAAGCACGTCGAGAAGAAATAAAGCAAGAGCAGGAGAACAAGAGAAAAGAGATACTCGCCAAACAAGAGGAAGCTTTAAAACATCGCCGTTTGCAGTCAAAAAAATCGAGACAGATTGATCTAGTAGTTAATCAAGTGTTAAGAGATATAGATAGCAAGCAAAATAATTTAAGTCAGGCTGTTGATAAAATATTAGCTACTATAAAAAATCATAGAATAGAGATGAGAAATCTGCAGAAGGAGGCGGATGTATATCGGCGGGCAGCGCAAAAAGATCAGACGGAGCTTAGAAAAATTGAGCAAGATTTACATAATACTGAGCAAGAGAGTAGAACGCTCCAAAGTATGGCCAGGGATGAGAATAAAAAGAAAAATAAAAGTGATCTCAAAAAATTAAACAGCCAAGGCACTGTCTTGGAGTTTAAACTCAGAGCGGAACGTCAAGAACTACAAGAAAACAAAAAGGGTTTTAAAGAAGCTGCAGATCAAGTAAGAAAACTCAAGGCTGAGTTAAAAAATCTCGATAGTGAATTACCATCCTACGAGGCTCAACTAAGAGAGTTAAATCAATTGGAAAATAAAATAGAATCAGCCGCGTCAGGGAATGATTCAGTAAAAAAACTGCAGCAATTAAGTTCCTCACTTAATCGGCAGGGTATACGGCTTGCAAGATTGCCTAAGGCCGCTTAGTTTTAGTGGTATGCAATCCAGTGAAATTCGTTCGTCCTTTCTTGATTTCTTTGTTAAGAGGGGGCATACATTAAAAAAATCATCATCACTGGTTAGTGCTGATCCGACTGTATTACTGACAACGGCTGGCATGCAACAGTTTATTCCTTATTTTTTAGGGGACAAGACGACAAAGGTTACCAGGTTTACATCAAGTCAAAAATGTTTTCGTACGCCTGATATTGATGAAGTAGGCGACGAATCGCATAACACATTCTTTGAGATGTTGGGTAATTTTTCTGTAGGGGATTATTTTAAAGAGGATGCTATCAAATGGGCTTGGGAATTTTTTACAGTTAATCTTAAAATATCGCCTGAAAAATTATGGGTGACAATATTTTCTGGCGAAGATCAAGTTGAACGTGATATTGAGGCTGAAAAGATTTGGAAAAAAATAGGGGTTAGCCCGGATCGCATTATCGCCTTGGGTAAAGAAAGTAACTTTTGGGGCCCACCTGGCGAATCCGGTCCTTGTGGTCCTAGTTCTGAACTCCATTATGATCGTGGAGAAGAATTTTCAAGCATTAAGAAAAGTCATGACTGTGGTCCTAATTGTGACTGTGGTCGTTTTTTAGAATTGTGGAACTTAGTCTTTATGCAAAATTTTTGTGCTGAAGACGGTATTCTGTCTGATTTGCCTAATAAAAATATTGATACCGGTGCTGGCTTGGAGCGAATTGCTATGGTTTTACAAGGTAAAAAAAATATTTTTGAAACAGATTTGTTTAAGGACTTATTGTCAAAGATTGAAACGATTACTAAAAAAGAGTATGCCAATAATGAAAGAGTATTTAGAATTATTGCTGATCATGTTCGTGGTGCGGCATTCTTATTGGCCGATGGAGTAATCCCAGGGAAAAACGGACGTGACTACATTTTAAGAAGAGTCATTCGCCGAGCGATAAGACAAGCCGAACGCTTGGGCTATAGTCAGACAATTTTAGGAGAACTAGCTCTGGTAGTTATCAATGAATATAAGGAGTTCTATCCGGAGCTAGAGGAAAATAAAAACAAAATAATTGAAGAACTAAACAAAGAAGAAAGTCAGTTTAGAAAAACACTCGCTCGTGGTCTAAAAATATTTGAAAAAGAAACAGCGGATGGTTTTCTAAATGGTAAGACAGCGTTTGATTTGTTCCAGACCTACGGATTTCCTATAGAACTTGTTAAAGAGTTGGCGGCAGAGAGAAAAATTAGTTTTGATAAAAAAGGTTACACGGAATCCCTTAAAAAACACCAGGAAATCTCCCGGATAGGAGCGCGTAGTAAATTTGAGCGCAAAGGTGGTGGTCAGGGCGAAGAAGTAAAAAAAGCTCACACGGCAACTCATCTGTTACAGCAAGCTTTGAGAGACGTTTTAGGTGAGCATGTAACGCAGGCTGGTTCTAGACTTTTTGACGATGAGCTATCTTTTGATTTTCGTCATGGAGAAAAAATGTCCAATGAAGAGAAGAAAAAAGTAGAGGAAATAGTAAACTCAAAAATTAAGGCAGCGCTACCCGTAAAATTAAATATAATGCCCCTAGCTGAGGCAAAAAAGTTTGGTGCTCTAGGACTTTTTGAGGAAAAATATGGAGATAAGGTGCAGGTATGTTCTGTGGAAGAAAACGGCAAAATGTACTCAAAGGAACTTTGTGGAGGACCACATGTGTCTAATACAAGCGATATTAAGAAGTTTATTATCACGAAGGAAAAATCTAGTTCTGCCGGAATCAGGAGAATTAAAGCTATAGTTGGCGATAAAGCCCTTAAGAACGGCCAATCTTAGTCTTTAATAAACAAATATTGGTGGCTTTTGGGGTATTAATTAGGCTATTCTATAGGGATAGCTATGAAATTATTTTCCCGTAATAAGAAGCCAGAACAGGTTCAGGGGCCGCATGTGATAGCCCTGGATATTGGTACGGCTGTTGTTAAGGCGTTGGTGGTGGAATTGGACCCTGACATGCAGAAGGGCCGTGTTTTAGGCGTTGGCAGAAAGCCACAAACGCTTGGCGATATGCATTCTGGTGCAATTGCTGATATTGCCGGCGTTGTCAGAAACTCAGCAGACGCTATAGAAGAAGCGGTACAGCAGGCCGGTGTACAGCCAGAGCAAGTTATACTCGGAATAGCTGGTGAACTTGTAAAAGGGACAACGACCACAGTCAGGTATCAAAGAGCAAGACCTCAGACCAAGATTGATTTACCTGAGTTAAAAAATATTTTGCATAAAGTCCAGTGGAAAGCTTTTGACAAAGTAAGAAAGCAGCTTGCCGACGAGACGGGTCTTAACGAGATCGACGTTAAACTAATTAATGCAGTACTTGTAGACGTGACTATTGATGGCCATCGGGTAACAAATCCGATTGGTTTTCAGGGTAAGGATATGAAGATAGTAATCTTTAATGCCTATGCACCACTAGTTCATTTAGGAGCCTTACAATCTATAGCTGCCGAGCTTAGTTTAGACCTTCTCAATATAGCCGCGGAACCATACGCCGTCGCTCGCTCAATCGGTCTAGAAGAGGCTGGAGAGTTTAGTGCAATATTTATTGATGTTGGTGGTGGCACAACTGATATTGCGGTTGTCAGTAACGGTGGTATTGAAGGCACACGGATGTTCGCTCTGGGCGGAAGAGCCTTTACCAAAAGACTCTCTGACGTACTGGGCACCTCATTTGAAGAAGCAGAAAAAATAAAATTAGATTATTCAGCCGGTAAACTTACTGGTGAAAAAAAAGAAAAAGTGCAGAGTGCTTTGCGGAAAGACGCCCAAGTTTGGCGCGACGGAATTGAGATTTCATTGGCAGAGTTCGAGGATATGGATTTATTACCTAGCAGGATCTTAATGTGTGGCGGAGGATCTTATTTGCCGGAATTAAAAGATATACTTGAGAGCAGCGACTGGTATAAGCGCCTACCGTTTTCTAAGAAACCAGTTATTAAATTTATTAGTCCAGGGGATGTAAAAACCATTAGTGATAATACGGGATTGTTAAAGGGCCAGGATGATATTACACCGATGGGCTTGGCTAATCTGGCTATTGACCTAGCAGGTGAGGAAGAAATGACAGCTGGTTTACTTAAAAAAGTGGTTAAACTTTTGCAAAATTAAGTCGTGTCTGAGGATAAGCTACAAACCATATACCTAGATGTTGACGATGAAATTACTTCTGTCATTGATAAGTTAGGCAATGCTCAGGGACAAGAAGCAACGCTGGTTATACCAAAAGGAGCCATAGTTTTAAGAAGCATTGTGAATCTTAGACTGCTTAAGAAGGCAGCTAGTCGGTTAAAGAAAAAGGTTGTTATTGTTACTAAAGATGAAACTGGTCTAAATCTTGCTTTAAAGTCAGGCTTTGCCGTTAAAACTAGTCTCAATGGCAAATTGATTACTGCACCAAAACATATTGCTAGTCAAGACAATAGTGTCACGATTAAGGAGTACAGAAATAGTTCTGAGAATGGTTCTAGTGCCATAAGTGGACCAGAGCCAGAACCAAAAAGGAAGGGGCTAAGAGCAGTGGTAGAGGCTGAGCGAGCAGCACGGAATCAAGGCTCTAGTTTAGCGTATTCATCCAAGGGGAGCTCCAAAGCAAGTCGGTCAGTACCAGTAAAACCTGTTAGAACAGTGCCGACCAGGACAAAAATAATTAAGCAAGAAGTCAATGCGACACCGAAAAGTGTTTTAAACAAAAAACCGAGACAAGTAGCTGGACATATGTCTGGAAATCAAAAACCTTTACGACAAAAAGTCAGACTATTGCCAAAGTGGCCTTGGAAAATAATCGGTTTAGTTGCAGGTGGGGTGACTGTTCTGGCATTTCTGGTCCTAACATTTGGATTTGCGGGAGCTACAGTGACAATTGATGCCAATAAAGAATTAATGACTTTAGATACTGAATTAACTGTAAAACCTGAACCAGATACTAATAAGAAAGAAGTTAGTGGCAAGCTAATCGATGTCAGCGAGGAGGGCAAAAAGTCGATTAAGCCTACTGGAGAAAAAGAGACTGGCGAAAAGGCAGTAGGTTCCATCGTCATAAGCAACTCATATTCTGATAAACCTAGGGGCTTAGGTGTAGGAACGGACCTGATCACATCCGAGGGTCTTATATTTCGTTTTACGTCACAAGTAACTGTACCCGGAGCAAAAGTAGAGAAAGGTAAAACAGTGCCTGGGACTGTAACGGCCGGAATAGTTGCTGATACATTTGGTGAGCAATACAATATTGGTCCAACTTCATTCACTATCGGAGGTTTATCTGCTGAGGAACAGGCTAAAGTAACTGCCACCAGCCAATCGGCAACTAGCGGTGGAACTTTAGAAACAGTTACAATTTTAACCGCGGAGGATGTTGATAAAGCAAAAGAGGAGTTAGACAACGAGCTTAAGCCAAAAGTTAAAGCCAAAATCGCTGAGCAGGTTGGTGATGATCAAGAAATTGTGGAAGGTGCAGAAAAAATTAATGTGGGTTCGCCTGAATCAAGTGTTTTAGTCGGCACAGAGGCTGAAAAAGTAGAAATTAAGCTTAAAGTTAGTGGACAGGCGATAGTGAATAACTCCACGGAAGTTGAAGACAAGATTCTGGCCGAGCTAGAGGCTACGTTAAACGATAATCAAGAGCTTATTAACAAAGATGAAACGAAGATTAGCTATAGCTTCAAAGAAATTGATTTTAGGCAAAAAAGGTTAATTTTAGAGGTTAAAGGTGAACAAGAGGCCGTTTTCAATTTTGATGAGGATAAACTGAGAACAGAAATAGCAGGATTAGCAAAGAAAGAGGCTTTGGATGCCCTAAACAGCATGAATGAGATACAGGAGGCTAAAGTGTCAATTACTCCTTTTTGGCGTAGATCATTGCCTAGCAGTCATAAGAGGCTGAAATTTCGCTATAATTAAGGGTTGACACTTATAGTCTGATATCGTATTCTCTTTTGGTCTTGACTTAGTATTTTATTATTGTCATTATCCACAGACTTCATTGCCGAAATCAAAACAGTATTATAAAAAAAAGAAGAATTCTGGGTCCAATAGAGACCGGAGGGCAGCCAGGGAGAACAAAAAGCGAACTGACGTCCTTGAGGTCCAAGGAACAGTAGACGAAGTTCTACCTAATTCCCTTTACAGGGTGAGCTTGAACAGTGGTCAAGAAATCTTGGCTCACTTATCGGGCAGAATGCGCTTAAATCACATAAAAGTGCTTGCAGGAGATGGTGTTACAGTACAAATGACACCTTACGACCTGACAAAAGGTCGCATAACAAGAAGAGAAAAATAAACCACATGAAAGTAAAAGCTTCAGTTAAAAAAATTTGTGAAAAGTGTAAGATTGTCAAAAGACGGGGTCGATTAGTAGTGGTTTGTAAGAATGCAAGACATAAGCAAAGACAAGGATAGTTATGGCGCGTATATCAGGAGTTAATTTGCCACCACTAAAGCGTATGGAGATAGCTCTCACATATGTTTATGGTATTGGTCTTTCTAGGTCGAATGAAATTTTAGATAAAGTAAGTATTGATCGCGATATAAAAGCTAAAGATTTAACACGCGAGCAAGAAAATAAACTTAAGACATATATCGAAAAAGAGTTTCGTGTAGAGGGTGATCTTAGACGAGAGACACAGATGAACATCAGACGCTTAAAAGAAATTAATAGTTTTAGAGGCACCAGACATACGCGTCATCTGCCAGCTAGAGGTCAAAGTACGCGACGTAATTCAAGAACGGTCAGAGGAAATGTTCGAATAACTATGGGTTCAGGTCGAAGAGCTGCCTCTGAGAAAACATAATTATGACTGAAGAACAAAAAACAAAAACTGCGTCGAAAACAAAGACTGCAGAAAATACGACCAAGAAAAAAGCTGCGCCAAAGGCAAAAAATAAAAAGGCCCGTAGAACTCTTACGCAGGGTGCCGCACATATTCAGGCTACTTACAATAATACAATCGTTACTGTGACAGACTTAAGCGGTAATTCCCTGGGTTGGGCTTCGTCGGGTTCCGCAGGATTTAGAGGTGCTAAGAAAGCAACCCCATACGCAGCCGGACAAGTCGTTCATCAGCTAATGGATCGTATAGAATCTGTAGGCTTAAGAGATATAGATGTGTATGTCAAAGGTATTGGTTCTGGTCGTGACGCTGCTATTCGAGCATTTCAAGCGAGAGGAGTAAACGTTAACTTAATTAAAGACGTAACACCTATTCCACACAATGGTGTTCGTCCAAAAAAGGTAAGAAGGGTTTAATATGGCTAGAAATTTAGATGCAAAATGTGATCGATGTCGTCGTCTCGGAGAAAAATTGTTTCTCAAAGGCGATCGTTGTTTTACTCCAAAGTGTGCTTTTACTCGTAGAAGCTATGCACCAGGACAGCACGGTCAGGGATCTTTTAATAGATTGTCTGAATTCGGTCAGCAACTGCGCGAGAAGCAAAAAGCTCGTAATAGCTACGATGTTTTAGAACGTCAATTCAGAGAATATTTTGAAACTGCCTCAAAACAAAAAGGCGTAACAGGAGATAATCTACTTGGATTACTAGAAAGACGTTTGGACAATGTTGTATATCGTATGCAATTAGCTAAGTCCCGACGAACAGCAAGACAATTAATTAGGCACGGACATATAGTTGTAAACGACAATCCAAACAATTTACCTTCTTATCAGGTTAAAGTTGGAGATGTAGTAACAGTGGCTGAGAAATCCTTAAAAATGCCTTATTTCGAAATTCAAGAAAAAGGAATGCAAACCAAAATGGTTCCCGGTTGGTTGGATTTGGATACAAAGAATCTATCTGCCGAGGTTACAGGAATCCCTGGCTCAGCAGATGTTGAACAAGAAATCAACGTACAACAAATCGTTGAATTTTACTCACGCTAAATAATTATTGACTAAAACTATGCTCGACAAAATCAAATTACCTAATCAAGTATCATTTACTCCTGACAAAAAAAACAAATGGCGGGCTGACTTGGTATTGGAGCCACTACATCCTGGTTATGGTGTGACTCTCGGCAACGCCTTAAGACGAATTCTATTATCTTCATTACCGGGAGCAGCAATCACTGCTGTAAATATTAAGGGAGTTGAGCATGAGTTCTCAACTTTAAGTGGTGTTAAAGAGGATATGGTAACTATTATTTTAAACTTAAAAAAGGTGCGCTTGAAAATGCACGAGGATGCACCAGCTAAACTTACTCTTACTAAAAAAGGTGAAGGTCCGGTACTGGCTAGTGATTTTGAAAAGAGCAGCTCTGTAGAAGTTGTAAATGGTGATCAAGTGATTGCGAATATAACAGATAAGGATACTGAATTTAGTTTGGAAGTTACTGTAGAAAAAGGTCGCGGATATGTTCCAATAGAGGATCGTGAAAAAGAGCAGCTTGAGATTGGTACAATCGCCGTCGATTCTATATATACGCCGGTAAAAAATGTAAGCATGGATGTTTCTAGCGCTCGCGTTGGTCAGATTACTGACTTTGATAAATTATCAATGGGCATTGAGACTGATGGTACATTAACTCCAAAAGAGGCGATCGAAAGGGCAGCAGCTCTTCTGCAGGACCATCTAAATCTTTTCCTGAAGGATATTAAGATTGAGTCAGACACGGAAAAAAGATTGCCGCAAGCTGAGCAAACCAAGCCAACCAAAATTGGCGCCGTAGTGACCGAAGGTACAGATTCGGCTAATGAGGGAGAAACACCCAAGAGTGGAGCTGAATCAAATCTAGAAATGGCAATTGAGGAACTAACTTTGTCCACTCGTACTCTGAATGCGCTTTACAATAATGACGTTAAGAAAGTTAAGGATATCGTAAAAATGAGTGAGCAAGAACTTGCAGACTTGCAAGGTCTTGGTGGTAAAGCGCTGGCGGAAATTTCAAAGGCTCTAAAGAAAATTGGTCTTAGTTTATCTGGCGGTTTAGGAGTGGTTAATTCTGATTCAAAAAAAGAAGCAGTAGACGAAGAATAAAAAATAATGCGACATAGAGTAGCTGGTAGAAAACTTAAGAGAGTAAAAGCCTCAAGGGAAGCGTTGGTAAGATCGTTAGCCAGATCTTTATTTTTAGAAAATAAAATTGAGACTACTGTCGCAAAAGCTAAGACGGTTCAGTCTTATGCTGAAAAATTGATTACGATTGGGAAAAAACAAGACAGAGCGGCTAAACGACAACTGCTAACAAAGTTAGAGGATACTAAAGCGGTAGATAAGATTCTTAAAAAAGTATCAGTTGCCATGGCAGATAGAGAAGGTGGCTATACAGTTTTAAGAAAAATTGGTTTTAGGCAGGGAGATGGTGCTGAGCTGGCTAGCTTATCTATTATTGATGCAAAGAAATGAAAACAGTACAGAATATTCTAACTACAAGACAAGTTACTCCTGTTGCAGAAAGACAGGCTAAATGGCACCTTATTGACGCCAAGGATCGTATTTTAGGGCGATTAGCAACGGAGGTCGCAGATTTACTCAGAGGTAAGTACAAGGCAGACTGGAGCCCTATGCAAGATATAGGTGACCACGTCGTTGTTATTAACGCGGCTAAAGTGAAATTGTCTGGTAACAAGCTAGAAACAAAAGAATATTACCGCCACTCCACTTATCCTGGACATTTAAAAGTTAAAACTTATAAAGACTTGATTATGGTTCGTCCGGAAGAGGTTATAAGACGAGCGGTAAATGGAATGTTGCCTAAAAATAATCTTAGAGGTGGAATGCTTAAGAGATTACATGCTTTTAAAGATGATAAGCACGATTTTGCAGCTAAAATTAAATAAAGATAATGCCCAAAAAAGCTAAAGCAACTACAAAAAAAGCAGTTAAGAAGTCTGCAGCCACAGCAAAGCCAAAGCGTACGGCAGCTAAAAGCAAAAACGTAAATGCTAAATATTTTGCTGCAGTAGGCCGAAGAAAAAGTGCCGTTGCAAGAGTAAGAATCATGAAGGGAACAGGGAAAATTACGGTAAATGAAAAAGATATGAAGTCATTTTTCCCGGACGAGCATTGGCAAAGAGCCTTGGTCTCACCGCTTGTTTTAACAGGCAATCTTAAAACTTTAGATATTTCTATTATTACTAGGGGTGGTGGAGTAAATGGACAAGCACATGCTGCTCGTCATGGTATTGCTAGAGCCTTAGAAAAACTTGATGCTGATCTAAGAGGAACCCTAAAAAAGGCTGGTTATTTGACTAGGGACTCGAGAGCTAAAGAACGTAAAAAATATGGCTTAAAGCGTGCTCGCCGTGCACCACAGTTCTCAAAGCGTTAATTAGTATTTATTAATTTAACTCTGTAAAAGTCAGGATAGATAAGGCATCCTGGTCTTTAAGTTTTTCCTTAAAGTAGATTTGTTCTCCGCTGCCTACGATGCTGACATTAGATATGTCAGCGGGAAGATCTAGATCAGAGAACTGGGGACTAAATCGACTTACATGAAGCAAACGGTATAGGGATGCTTCTGCAGAATTTGTATGTACAAGTAATTGCCCGCTTTCTGGATGCCAACTGATATCTGTTGGCATGGTAGAAAGTCTAGTGAGGATATATGATTCTGGCTCGTCTTCTGGGGCTTCCTGATCATAAACCCATATCTCAGCCTCCTTCAAATACATCAAATATCTTGAATCCGGTGACCAAGCGGCTAGGTCAATGCCGGTTGATTCTATTTCGGCCCAGGTAAAATTGCCCTTATCGCGTTCAAGTAGTAATAGGTCGCTGTCATCAGTTATTACCGCTACATGTCGTCCATTAGATACAAAAAGTTTCTTACCAGATTTTGCTGATGGCAAAGTGATAATTTCAGCTAAATTATTTGTATCGAGTCTCAGATCAATAGAGGCTAAGCGATCATTAAGCTCTCCTGACTGCAAAATAAAGACTTTTGGATTGCGGACTGCTACGTCGATAACATTTCTGGCAATTCTTTCTGGCTTATTGGTAATCGGTGTAGTTTTCCATTCAAATAGCTCATTATTCTTTATATAAAATAGAGTAGTTGGTTCATCCTGATCAAAAAAGATGTCATCTGCCTTTATTTTTGAGAGCGCTGGTAATTCTAATAAAACCGGCGAACTAACATGTGGCGATAACAAATAATAGTCGTCGCTCGTATTTTTCAATAGAACAATTTTAGAGTTATCTGACCAAGTTATAGTTTCAAAATCCTGGAACTCAATTTCGTCATCGGCTAATAATTGGCGGTTGTTTTCTTCATCAGTTGTGTGCAGCCATAGTCCTTTATCCTTATCATCCAAAACAGTAAAAATAGTATATTTACCATTAGAGGAAACCGCATATGCCCCTAATTCTCCTTTAATGGGGCGCTCGAGTATTGGTTCTTGCAATAATAAAAGTAGATTCTCAATCCTGGTAACTTTTTCTGCTACTACAGGTACCTCTGCGCTCCAGGTTTGAAAGCCCTCGGCGGTGATTTCTAGGTGGTGATGGCCTGGTAAAACCCCTTTTGCTAAAAATGGGTTATTTTCTGATTTTGGTGCCTCGTCATCAATGCTTATGGAGCCTCTATCTACGTTGGAATCAACGTAAATAATACCTGTCCGTATTACTTCGCCATTGTCTGTATCAATAGAAAACCCCCGAGCATAAAATATTAAAATAGGGGCTACTACGAAGAATATAAGCAATATGGCACCAAATAAGATGTTGCGAGTTACCTTTTTCATTTACCGCGTTATTACATTTATTTGTGTGTAAGTCAACTTCCGTTAAAAAGACTACTTGCTGTTTCTCCAGACCCTAGTTAGCATAATTCTATATGCAAAAATTTATTATTCAGGGTCAGAAAACTTTATCCGGTGAAATTGAGGTGGCAGGTGATAAGAATATCGCCTTAAAATTGATACCAGCGGCGATGCTTATTCCGGGCGTTACAAAGTTAGAAAATGTTCCAAATATTGTTGGTACTGGTGTAATGTCCAAATTAGTAGAATCCCTTGGCGGAAAGGTGGAGCGAAGTAGCGATGGTCATAAATTGGAGATAAACGCAGAATCAATAAATAAAACAGAGCTGCTAGATGACCTGATGACCAAAGAGAGGTCATCAAGTATGTTTGCAGGTCCACTCTTGGCACGATTTGGTGAAATAAAAATGCGACATCCAGGTGGAGATGTTATTGGAGAGCGTCCTCTTGATCGTTTGCTGGACGGTCTGGAAACCCTTGGAGCAAAAGTTGAGGTTGGTGATCATATGTATCACATTAAGGCAGATAAACTTAAGGGAGCAAAATTTGTTTTTCGCAGTGTCAGTGTAACTGTTACGGAAAATTTAATAATGGCAGCTTGTTTAGCCGAAGGTAAAACAACTTTAGTAAACGCAGCTATGGAGCCGGGTGTTGTCGAACTGGCAGAATTTCTTAATAAAAGAGGAGCTCGTATCTCAGGTGCTGGTTCGCCCACAATAATTATTGAAGGTGTAGAAACATTAAATGCTATTGATGAACCCGCTAGGATTGCACCAGATAGAATAGAAGCAGGAACATTTGCCTGTATGGCTGCAGCTTCAAAAAGTGAAATATTAATAAAAAATTGCATTCCAGATCACATGGATGTCTTTCTAAAAATGATATCTCTAGCTGGTGTTGAATATAAAAGAGAAAGTGACAGCTTGTTAATTAAAAAAAGAACCAAACCTTTAAAGCCGTTGGAAGTTGTAACCCATGAGTACCCAGGCCTTGCGACTGACTATCAACCGCCATTCGTAGTAATGCTCAGCCAGGCTCAAGGTATTTCAGTGCTCAGAGAGACTATTTTTGAAGGCCGCTTATTCTATACGGATAAATTAAAGCAGATGGGTGCTAAAATAATTATGGCTGATCCTTATAGAGTAATAATAGAAGGTCCATCTCCTATGCGCGGTAGAAAAATTGTATCTCCTGATATTAGAGCTGGTATAGGTTTAGTGATTGCAGGCTTAATAGCCGAAGGTAAAACAACGATTGGCAATATCTACCAGATCGATAGGGGATATGAGCGTATTGACGAGCGATTATCAGCTCTTGGAGCAGATATAAAGCGTGAGGAGACAGATTATTTTTAAACTGATATTCTTTTTGGCCCATGTTTAACAAAAAAGTTGGTATTGATCTCGGTACCGCAAATACATTGGTCTATATTCCAAAAAAAGGCATTGTTATCAATGAGCCTTCTGTCGTGGCCGTTTCTGTTGACGACAACCGAATTTTAGCTGTTGGAGCCGAAGCAAAAGAAATGTTAGGGCGCACTCCAGACACTATAATTGCGAGTCGTCCGCTGAAGGATGGCGTTATTGCTGATTATCGCATTACAGAAGCACTCTTGAGATATTTAATTGATAAAGCAACAGGTGGAGTGCGCTTTTTACGTCCTGAAGTAATGGTTTCTGTTCCAGCCGGCATAACCTCTACCGAGAGGCGAGCCGTTGTAGACGCAACAGTCTCTGCTGGCGCAAAAGCCGCCTACATTATTAAAGAACCAGTGGCAGCCGCAATTGGTGCAGGTATCCCTATTGGCGACTCTTCGGGCAACATGATTATTGATATTGGGGGTGGTACTACCGAAATTGCAGTAATTTCCTTGGGCGGGATTGTGGCCGTTAATAGTGTTAGGGTCGGCGGCAATAAATTAGATTCAGCGGTAAGTGACTATATTCGTAAAAAGCACGGACTTGCCATTGGAGATCGAACAGCAGAAAGAATCAAAATTGAAATTGGTTCGGCCTTGCCATTGGAAAAAAATGAAGGCATTGATATTAGGGGGAGAGATATGGTATCCGGCTTACCGAAAACGATAACGTTTACTTCAAACGAAGTAACTGAAGCCCTACAAGAAGAGTTAAGAGAGATTATTAAAGCAGTAAAAGTCGTGTTGCAAGACACGCCACCAGAGCTGTCCGCTGATATTATTGATAAGGGAATGGTACTCTCCGGTGGCGGGGGATTATTAAGAAATCTAGATCAATTATTGTCTAAGGCTACTGGTGTACCTTGTTATTTGGCGGAAGATTCTCTTTTGTGTGTTGCCAAAGGGACTGGAATGGCACTAGAAAATCTGGACTCTTACAAACGCAGCATAGTCGCAGCAAAGAAGTAGTATGCTTGGATTAGCAATAACTTTCTCAATTTTTATTCTCAGTTCTTTTTTACTAATCTCAATTTTGATTAGTTTATTGCGAACTGGCGTTCCAACTATTGCCTCTGCTGCGGCAGCCCAAAAACAGATCGCTGAATATATTAATAAAGGAAACCCAGATTTAGTTTATGAGCTGGGGTCAGGTAAGGGTGATTTTGTTTTTAAGCTTGCCAATTACATACCAAACGCAAAGATAGTGGGTATTGAGCTATCTCCGGCTCCATATCTGGTGGCAAAGTTAAGGCGACTTTTTAGTAAAAATAAGACTCGTATCTCGTTTGTATTGGCTAATTTTCATAATGTTGATCTTTCGAAAGTCGACGCCGTTGCTTTTTATCTCATGCCAAAGCCAAATTTAAAATTAAGACCAAAGTTGGAGAAAGAACTTAAAAAAGGTGCCGTTGTGGGCACAGTTTCTTTCCGGATGCCGAACTGGAAAGCAGATCAAACTTTAATTGCCCCAAACTTTTCAAAGACACATTGTTATATTTATGAGATGCCTGCCAAAAAGCTAAACTCCGAGCAAAATGATAATAGGAAATAAAGAAGCTAGAGACCGGGCCGAGCGCTTGATTAAGGAGGGAGCCGTTCATGCAATTTTATTAACTGGTCCTACTGAGGTGGGCAAATTTAGTTTTGCCAAAAGTATCTGCGAACTAGCAATGGCAAGAAAAATCAATGAGGCTGGTGATTCTGATTTTATGGCAGTGGCAAAAGCAGAGGATGCTAATCAAATAAGCATTTCGCAGATTGCTGCCGTTAATAAAATGGTTGCAAATAGACCTCTGAGTGCTAAGCGAAGTTGCATAATAATTAACGGTGCAGACAAAATGACAAAGGAGGCAGCGAATTCAATGTTGATCTCTTTGGAAGAGCCACGTGGAAATAGCCTTATGATTTTAACAACCGATATGCTGGAAAATGTATTACCTACTATAAGGTCTCGTTGTATTTCGATTAGTTTAACAAAGGTGCCTAATTCCGAGATTAAAGCCGGATTGCTAAAAATGGTTGAGGGTCTGGATGATAAAAGCCTAGATCAAGTGGTTAAAGTAGCGCATGGACTACCGGCCCGTGCAATAAAAATATTGCAAGATAAAAAAGTTCAAACAAAATTAAGTCGACTAGCGCAGGATGTAGAAACGTGGGTCAGTGGCGATACAAATACTCGCCTAAAAATAGCGACTATTTATGGTAAGGATAAGGCGCTGGCGAAGGATTTGCTCTATGAAATGTCTCTTATTGACTCAATAAAGGCCAGAAGAGGATTGAATGCGGCGAATCGTCGTCTAAACAATAATGTTTCTGCTAAAGGGGTGTTAGAGGCTCTCGCTATGTTAGAATAATCTCATGAATTCAATACTTCCTCGTCAGATTATTTTAGGTTCCGTAGCCGTATTAGCCCTGACATTGTTATCAGGTTGTGGTTCGAGTAGTGATGCCGGAATATTTAAATCAGTAGATGGCGGTGCCTCGTATATTCAAAGTAACACTCTAGACGTTGAGGGCACTTTAGCGTCTGCAGAAATACTAGACTTAGTGAATCGCCCGTCCCAGCCTCAGGTGATATTTGGGGCTGTAGCGTCTCAGGGCGTGGTGATGAGTAATGATGCAGGTCAAAATTGGACCTCGACTTCTCTAAACACGGGAACTGCGAGAGAATTAGTTTTTCACCCCCAGAATGATGAAATATTATACGCAGCCTATGAGCAGCAAGTAATTATTTCTCAGGACGGCGGTCAAACTTTCGAGACACTTTATGCAGATCCAGCTTTGATTACAACGATTGCAATCAATCCGAATGCTCCGGCAAATCTATGGATCGGAACTCAGACAGGCCAGTTGCTAAACTCTAAAAACGGAGGACGCTCATGGAGTGTAGCTACAAGTTTTAGAAGGGCGGTTACGGATGTGCTAGTATCGCCAATAAATGGCGCTATTGTTGTAGCAACCCAGGGCAGTGGATTGCATGTGTCAGCTGATCAAGGTGTCAGTTTTGAAGAACGAACCCCAACTAGCACAAATACACCTGGCTTAAGCGAGAGACAGGATTCAGCACTTGTTCTTGCTCAATCTGAACAGTCAAATAGTCCTTTATTTGCAGCAACTACTAAAGGATTATTTATGACGAGTGATTTAGGACGCAACTGGACTATTGTGAATGATCCATTAAGTTCCGCCGATGTTCCGGTAACAGATTTACTGGTTGTTCCGCAGAATAGTTCCCAAATATTTATTTTAGCGGGTAATAATATTGCAAAAAGCGATGATGGCGGCAAATCCTGGTTTACAAGAGCGGTTGCTAGCGAGCGTCTTGCAAAAACCATCGTAATTATCGATCCAAGTAATTTCCTAGTTGGTGTTGCGGGTGAGGGAACCTCTTTTGTTGAACGGGTTATATAAGTTAAGTTGACTATTTGTTGATAAAAGTTCATTCTCCTGGCCATGGATATAAATCAAGTAAAAACCAATATGGACAAAGCTTTGGCCCATCTTAAAGAGGGTTTAAACAAAGTTAGAACTGGAAGAGCTACTCCAAGTCTCGTAGAAGACATGCAAATTGAGGTCTATGGGAGTAGACAACCTCTGAAAGGTTTGGCCAGCATAAGCACGCCAAGTCCTAGAGAGATACTTATAAGCCCTTGGGATAAGTCTAGTGTGGCTGAAATTATAAAAGCTATTGAGTCCTCTGATTTAGGTTTAAATCCTGTCAGTATGGGTGAACAAATAAAGTTATCATTGCCAGAACTAACCGCAGAACGCCGTGAGGAGTTAATAAAGGTCGTAAACAGTCAGGCCGAAGAAGCTAGGATTTCTTTACGCAATATTCGTGAGGATTTTTTGCAGGCATTAAAAAGCAAGGTCGAGGAAGATAATCTTGGTGATGATGAATTAGAGAAGGGTAAAAAAGAAGTACAAAAAATTATTGATGAAATGAATGAGACTGTGAAAACCCTCACCGAAAACAAGACAGAAGAAATAAGCAAAATTTAGATGTTCACAACTATAATTGCCTTTATTGTAGTACTGGGTCTATTGGTTTTAGTTCATGAATTTGGCCATTTTATTACTGCAAAAAAAGCTGGCCTAAAAGTAGAAGAATTTGGTTTTGGGTTTCCACCAAGGATATTTGGTTTTAAAAGAGGGGATACAATTTATTCTATTAATTGGATTCCATTTGGTGGATTTGTGAAGATTCTTGGTGAGGGCGGCGAAGAAAAAGACAATCCTAAAAGTTTTGCCAGCAAGCCAATTTGGGTTAGAGCTATTATAATTGCTGCGGGCGTAATTATGAATTTCTTCTTAGCCTTTGTTCTTTTAGCAATAGTCAATTTTTCTGGAGCGACTACTGTTGTGGACGATTCCATTGAAATTTCGCCAAAGGCTACAATATCTGAGTCGTCTATAAGCATAACCGTTGTTGAGCAGAATTCTCCGGCTGATGAGGCAGGTATTCACTCCGGTGATATTGTTGCCAAAGTAAATGGCGAAGAAATTCTAGAACAGGAAAAATTGATCAGCATAATCAATGACAATATTGGAGAACAGCTTGATGTGGAAATTATTAGGGGTCAGTCTCAAGAAGTATTCCAGCTAACTCCTAGACAAGATCCTCCGGAGGGACAGGGACCTCTAGGTATTGGTTTAGTCAAAACTGCCAAAGTTAGCTATCCTTGGTATTTAGCAATATGGCAGGGAGCCAAGCAAACTGTGTTGCTCACGGGTGCTATATTTATTTTATTTGGTGGGATCGTAAGAGACCTATTTACTACGGGAACGCTTGATCCAAATATTGCGGGGCCTATCGGCATTGCCGTTATAGCTGGACAAGTGTTAGAGCTAGGATTTGTGCCGCTACTACAATTTGCCGCAGTATTATCTATTAATTTAGGAATTATCAACGCTTTGCCATTCCCTGCATTAGACGGTGGGCGGCTGCTGTTTTTGCTAATAGAGAAAATACGTAGAAAAAAAATAAGTGAAAAAGTCGAGAATATGACCCATACGATAGGTTTTGGGATATTAATAATTTTAGTGGTACTAATTACTTTTAGAGACTTCTTTAGATTTGAAGTGGTCGATAACATAAAAAATTTATTTTAGCTCTAGTAGTGGATAGTTTGGGAAAGAAAACAGCTTGCCATTTAGCCTAAAAAAAGGTAGAGCTTAGTGTCTATATGAAGCTTATTGATAATTTTTTCGGGCTGTTTTCTCAAGATATTGGTATCGATCTTGGTACTGCCAATACTTTGGTTTACGTACGAGGAAAAGGGATTGTTATTAATGAACCGTCGGTAGTAGCAATCAATAAAAATACAGAGCAGGTCCTAGCGATCGGAAGCGAAGCCAAGCGAATGGTTGGTCGCACACCAGGACATATTGTGGCCAATCGGCCTTTAGTGGATGGCGTTATTTCTGATTTTGAAGTAACCGAGCAGATGCTGAAGTATTTTATTGAAAAGGTTCATAAAGAAAGTTTTTCTCTTTTTCCAAGACCACGAGTAGTAATTGGTATACCGTCGGGTGTTACTGAGGTAGAAAAAAGGGCTGTCGTTGACGCTGCTACTAATGCAGGTGCCAGGCAGGCGTTCTTGATTGAGGAACCGATGGCTGCGGCAATGGGTTCACGCCTTCCAGTGCAAGATCCGGCCGGTAATATGATTGTAGATATTGGCGGTGGTACTACTGAAGTGGCAGTAATTTCACTAGGAGGAATTGTCGAGAGCAGGAGCCTCCGGATTGCCGGTGATGAACTAAACGAAAATATAATTCAATATGCTCGTGACGAGTTTAATCTTCTCTTGGGTGAGAGAACAGCAGAAGAAGTTAAGATAGCGATTGGCTCTGTCTATCCGCTAAAAGAGCCTTTAGAGACTACTATGCAAGGTCGTGATTTGATTACAGGATTGCCTAAAGAGGTCAGGATATCGGATGAGCAAGTTCGACAAGCACTGAATCGCTCTATCAATACGCTTGTAAATAATATTAAGGCAACCGTTGAGGACACGCCTCCTGAATTAGTTGCTGATATTTACCGCAGAGGCATTGTGTTAGCTGGTGGTGGAGCATTATTGCGTGGGCTTAAACGACTAATAAGCGAACAGACCCAAATGCCAGTACATTTGGCGGATGATCCTTTAACGGCGGTTGTGCGCGGCTGTGGCATTGTGCTTGAGGATTTAGATCATCTTCAGGATGTCCTAGTCACTACACAATACGAAAAAGCTCCTCGCTAGAGTTTTCTTATGCCTAAGGCCCGTACTCTTTTTCAGTCCAGCGTAGCCGTATTTTTAGTAGTTATTATTTTATTGGCCTTTCATTGGCTTGGTTGGTTGAGGCCAGTTGAGACAGCTGTTAGTTTTGTTTTTCAGCCTATTGTGCGCGGTATGCGAGTTGTTTCTACGCGTATTGGCAACGCGGTCTCTATAATTGGAAATATCGGTGAGCTAGCAGAGGAAAATCGTAAACTAGTACTTGAGTTAGAACAAAGCAAATCTCAGGTAGCTCAGCTGAGTGAGGTACAAGCTGAAGTCGAAGACTTAAGGGCGAGACTTTCAGCTGATCTGCCGAGCGAAGTTAAAACTATTATGGCAGGAGTCATAGGACATGATGGTATAAGTGCTACAAAGAGACTAGTGATAAACAAAGGAGATAGCGACGGCATAAAAGAGGGGAGTGCAGTGTTGAGTGCGGGTGGATCCTTTATTGGCAGAATAGAAAAAGTATCGGCAATACAATCTGAAATTATGCTCATCACCGACGATCGGAGTGTTGTGCCAGCCAGGATTGGAGAATCAAGAGCGACAGGCCTACTCAAAGGAGAACTGGGACTCGGACTTAAAATGACGGACATACCCCAACAGGATGCAGTTAAGGTGGGCGATTTAGTAGTGACCTCTGGTCTTAGCGGACAACTACCAAAAGGTCTGGTCATTGGTTCGATTGAAGCCATAGAAGACCAGGCCAACGCTTTATTCCAAGTAGCCAGACTCAGACCATTAGTAAACGTAACTAGTTTGGAATTTGTTCATGTGGTAACTGATTTTTAATGAAATATATTTTTCCAGTTAGTCTGGCTATCTTTGCTAGTTTTTTGCAACTTACTTTTCCGAGTATGGTTCTACCTGCATATTTAACCATAGATTTTATATTTATTGCGGTTGTTTTGATTGCTACTTTTGTTAAGCCAATTACGGCGGTTCTTTGGATAGCTCTAGTAGCGGGAGCTCTAATGGATCTTTGGTTACCTTCTCATTTTGGGCTTTGGATTATTGCTAGCTTGTTAGTAGCCTCTATAACATTATTTCTTAACCATAAAGTGCTACCCAGGATGACAAATATTGGCTTAATATTAACTGCTGGCCTAGGTTTGCTAGGAGGCTTATTGGTTTTATTTTTCGGAAATTTAGCTGGATCTAATCTTTCACTGGGCAGTCACATATTTAGTCTACTATCAAATTATTTACTACGCCTACCCTTGGATCTTATTATCTTTGCTCTAAGTCTTTGGTTAGCGAGAAAGTTAATAAAGACATTTAACCCAGCAGCCAATGTCTGATCATGACGAACTATATATACAGCCTGAACCAACGCCACAAGAACACAGGGAAAGATTTATAAAAGGCTCCGGAAAAAAAGTTTATGAGTTTGAGGAAGTCTTAGCTAACCCCGAAGCTGAGCAAAGACGTTTTAAAAATAAAGATGAAATTAGAAATTTTCGCTGGCTTTATATAATTTCAATAATTCTAATGGTGAGCCTGCTCAGCCGGGGGGCCTTTCTTCAAATTGGTCAAAGTGATAAATATCGAGGTCTAGCTGAAGGCAATCGTTTGAGATCTGTGACGCTTGCTGCGCCACGCGGCATATTATATGACCGCCATGGCGAACAGCTTGTAGAAAACGTCCCTAGTTATCAGCTTGTAATGAGGCCTGTTGACGTACCCACAGACAAAGAGCAGCAAGAAAAATTATTTAAAAAGATAGCCAAGGAATATGAAATTAGTCTGGATCAACTTAATGAAATTTACTCGGCCCAAGATGTTCTATCCTTTAATCCAGTACCTGTGCTTAGAGACATTCCTCGTGATCAAGCCTTGCTCCTCCAAGCTAAATCTGCAGATTATCCTGGATTTTCAGCAGAGGCTACGGCCATCCGTGAATATGAATCTCCATTCGCAATGGCTCATATTTCTGGATATGTAGGCAAGCTAACCGCAGAGGAATATGCAGAAAACCCAGACTATGAGCTCACTGATTCTATTGGTAAGTCAGGAATAGAGCTCTCTTATGAAGGGATTCTTAAAGGAAAAAATGGCGCACAATATGTAGAAGTCGATGCTTTAGGACAAGTGATTAACGTTTTGGGGACGGAACCCCCTGTGTCTGGTTCAAACTTAAGATTGACAATTGATAAAGGCTTACAAGAAAAACTTTATGAGTCTTTATCAAAAGCGGTTGAGCGCAGTGATGAAAAAAGAGGTTCAGCTGTAGCGATCGATCCTCGAAATGGTGAGATCCTAGCAATGGTTTCAATCCCAAGCTTTGATTTAAATGATTTTTCAAAGGGGATTGAGGGAGATAAGTATGCTCAATTAATTGAAGATCCAGATCAGCCTTTATTTAACAGACCTGTGGCCGGCAGTTATTCTCCAGGATCAACTTTTAAACCTTTTGTTGCTGTCGGCGCTTTAGCCGAGGGAGTTATAGATGAAAATACTAGATTTTTTGATACTGGTGTCATAGAGGTCGGCGGCCAGGAGTTTAAGGGTTGGAAACCCGGAGGTCATGGAGATGTAAATGTAATTGATGCAATTGCTAATTCAGTAAATGGCTTCTTTTACTCGATAGGGGGAGGGTATGGTGACATATCCGGCATAGGAATAAAGGGAATTGTTAATATTGCAAAGGCATTTGGTTTTGCAAACGATTTAGAACTGGATTTACCGGGGAGTGCTGAGGGGTTATTGCCAACTCCGGAATGGAAAGAAGAAAATTGGAACGAGCCGTGGTACTTGGGTGATACATATAATGCTTCCATCGGTCAGGGGTTTGTGCTAGTTACTCCTTTGCAATTGGCTAACGCAACAGCAGCTATCGCAAATGGTGGTAATGTTTGGTGGCCCCATTTTGGCAAGCTCGTGGAGGGGCAGGGAAGTGATGATGGGCCAATAGAACCCAAGCTGATAAATGAACTCGCTGCTGAAGGCAAAAAAGCCATCCAAATTGTCAGACGCGGCATGCGAGCAACAGTAGATGGAGGTACTGGTCGTCTTCTTGCTGATTTGCCGGTAGCCGCTGCCGGAAAAACTGGTACAGCTCAATTTGGTACTGGTGAGCCGCATGCTTGGTTTACTGCCTTTGCGCCATATGAAGAACCGACGATTGCACTGGCCGTCTTGGTTGAAGAGGCGGGAGAGGGATCGGACTTTTCTGTGCCAGTGGCTCATGAGGTTTTAAACTATTACTTTACTAGAGACAATCAGAACGAGTAAGGTATAGCTATGCGGATTGATGGAAAAGCGCTGGCAAATAAATGGCAGCAAGAAATAAAAAAAGATGTGGAACAACTTTTACTAAAGCCTAGGCTGGGAATTATTTTAGTTGGTGATGATGAGGGTTCGAGTATCTATGTGAGGCAAAAACTTACCACCGCAGTAAAAGTCGGAATAGATGCAAAATTGCTTAAGTTTGAAAGTAGTGACTCAGAAGAAGCTATACTAGAAGAAATCAATAAACGCATTAAAGATTTTGATGGGTTAATTGTTCAACTTCCATTACCGAAACACTTAGACAGAAAAAAAATCTTAGATTCAATTCCATTAGCAAAAGATGTAGACGCTCTTTCAACTAAAAGCCAGCTTGCTTTGGAAAAGGGGGAAGAAATTTTTATTCCTGCTACGGTTAGAGGCATATTGAAAATCATTGACGAACAAAATCTTAAGATCAACAAATTAAAAGTTACAATTGTTGGTGCGGGTCTGCTGGTAGGTAAACCATTGGCTAAAAAATTAGAGAATATCGGTGCTAAAGTAGATCTACTAGATATTTCAACACAGGACCTAACAAAATTTACAAAAAAAGCCGACCTTGTTGTAACAGCTACCGGTCATCCCGGATTAATTGATGCTCGGCATGTCGCACCTGGGCAAGTCGTAATCGATGCAGGGTTTAAGGTGGTGAATGGTCGACCTAAGGGTGACGTAAAAACAGAGGAAGTAGAATCAGTTGTTAAAAGTATCGCTGCGGTACCCGGGGGTGTCGGTCCAATGACTGTCATGGCCCTTTTAAATAATGTGTTAGATGCAGCTAAACGCCGATAATCTATTAAATTTGATTGTGTAATCATAACGTGGTAGTCTCTCCCGCATGCCAAACAAGATTGTAACCCCATCTGGTCTGAAAAAATATCAGGACGAGTTGGATAACCTAAAAAATGTTAAGAAGCGTGAACTTGCTGTAGCTATTCAAGAGGCTAAAGAACAGGGTGATCTATCTGAAAATGCAGCTTATGCTGCTGCAAAAGATGAGATGGATCATGTCGAGCGACGCATCGAAGAGTTAGAAACTATTTTAAAAACTGTTGAGGTAGTTTCAAAAGAAAAGTCTAAAGGGGCTGTAATAATCGGCTCAAAAATTAAGTTGGATCTAGGCGGCGAACAAATAGATTATGAAATAGTCGGTAGTAATGAAGCAGACCCAAGCAAGGGACTAATATCAAACGAGTCAGCAGTTGGTGAAGCCTTGCTCGGAAAGAAAGAAGGAGAGCAAGTTTCTGTTCAAACTCCAGGCGGCGAAGTTGAATATAAAATTATTTCGATAGGATAGACGTCTTATCCGAGTTATCCCTTGACAGAATGGCTAAACC
The DNA here is from genome assembly GCA_964435075.1 of uncultured Candidatus Saccharibacteria bacterium. Taxonomy (GTDB): domain Bacteria; phylum Patescibacteriota; class JAUYIX01; order JAUYIX01; family JAUYIX01; genus CAYSXT01. Next base: position 19,569 of record CAYSXT010000001.1, on the reverse strand, counting down.
ATTATAAACTTAATGTTGCCCATAAAAAACGTCGGGGCTGTAAATAAACACAAAAAATAAATGGATAACTTCCCAAAAAGCGACTCGCCTAAGCGACAAAAGCTGCCTTTTCAGAGGAGTGCAGTTCGCAAAGCAAATACACCTGACTCAGTCCAGAGCCGGGTTGATAAAGTTGCCCGCCAAGTCGTGTCTATTTACGAACAGCTTCAAGACGTAAGAGAGGGGCTCGACGACATTTTTGACTTGGAAATTGCCCAGGGTGGTCTTACCTGGGAAGAGCATGAAAGACGCATGCTTTTGGAACAAAAACGCACCGGCCTCGTTGAGGAACTTGCTGCGTTACGTGAGCAAATCGCTCGCGATCAATAGTTCTTTTTAAAGGAGTCCGTTTTCATCGTAAAAACGGTTTAAAGCCCGACTGGTCAGCCTGTTTTTCTCTCAATAAGTGAGATAAAGACGGTCTAGCCTGTCGGGCTTTTTTCTTTGTCTTACTAGGCTAGTTACTGCTAGACTGTTTTAAAAGAAACATGAAAGATACAGCGCAAAAAAGAATATTAAAAGAGCGTTTGCAAAAATTAACGGCTTTACAAAAGACTGGTATTGACGCATACCCAAGTCGAGTCAAAAGAACACACACCAATCAAGAGTTTCTAAAAGATTTTTCCAAATTACTAGGTACTGACAATAAAGTTAGTGTGGTAGGGCGTGTAAAAGCACTGAGAAGATTAGGCAAGGTGAGTTTTGGGATACTAGAAGATGGTTCGGGTGCCGTGCAGGTTCTACTTAAGAAAGATGCCTTAAAAGATAAGTACGAACTCATAAAAAATATCGAAGTTGGAGATTTTATTAGCGTTACAGGTACTGCCATGGAGACAAAAACAAAAGAGGAGACAGTAGCTGCAGAGTCATTTGAAGTTTTGACTAAAGCTCTACGTCCCTTGCCAGATAAATTTCATGGACTAAAGGATTTGGAAGCAAGGTATAGAAGAAGAGAGCTTGATCTTGTAATGAACGAGACGACCCGAGACATATTTTTAAAACGTGGGCTATTTATTCGCTATTTACGCGACTTTCTGGATCAACAGGGTTTTCTAGAAGTAGAGACGCCTATTTTACAGCCACTGCCGGGTGGTGCTGAAGCTACACCCTTTGTTACGCATCATGAAACCTTGGATGTAGATCTTTATTTGAGAATCGCTTCCGAACTTTATTTAAAGAGGTTGATAGTTGGTGGCTTCGAAAAGGTTTACGAGATCGGCAAGGACTTTAGAAACGAGGGAGTATCACCGCAACACCTTCAAGAGTTTACTATGCTGGAGTATTACTTAGCCTATGCAGATTATGAGGACTTGATAGAAATGTCTGAAAAAATGATTGTTGGAGTATTGAAAAAAACATTTAAGACTCTTAAGTTTACTTATGAAAAACATGAGATTGACTTCTCATTACCCTGGCAACGAATAGATTTCTTCGAGGCAATTAAGAAAGAAACTGGAATAGATTTACATAATACAGATTCAAAAGAAAAGCTTCTTAAAGAGATAAAAGCCAGGAAAATTAAGGCGCACGTTGAAGAAGGTATGGGCTTGGGTAGACTTATGGACAACTTATATAAAATAGCCGTACGGCCAAAACTTATTCAGCCAACAATCTTAACTGGACATCCCTTAGAAATATCTCCTTTGGCTAAGAAAAACCAAGATAGGCCCGGAACAGTAGAGAGATTCCAAATTGTTGTGGCGGGCTATGAAATTGCAAATGCTTATTCCGAGCTTAATGACCCGCGAGATCAAAAAGAGAGATTCGAAAAGGCAGCGAAACTAAGAGATGAAGGTGACCAAGAGGCACACGTGATGGACGCTGACTTTGTTGAGGCGCTAGAGTATGGCATGCCACCGACTGCTGGGTTTGGCTTAGGCATTGATAGGGTTATGGCGATAGCAACAAATTCTTCAAATGTGCGAGAGGTAGTGTTCTTCCCAACTCTGCGTCCCAAAAAATAAATAATGAAAAAGTTTATAGCAGTACTGCTGGGTGTATTATTAGGATTAACAGGATTAGTTTTTGGTTTTAGTAGCACTCATGCTGCTGTACCGACAATTGAATCCAATTTAATTGTTACAGAGGGATCAGAATCATCTGCGCCACTATTTTATAGTGGACAAAGAGTTGAGATCAAAGCTGATCTAAACTCTGACGTTTATATTTTAGCGGATGAGGCCGTAATAGAATCTGAAATTAACGGTGATGTAACTATTGTGGCACGAGACTTAAAAATCAACGGAATAATTAAGGGGGATCTAAGAGCTGTCGCATACAATACGGTAATTTCTGGCAAAGTCGTTGGCATTAGTACTTTGGCATCGGTTCAGGTGGTTATAGAAGCGACCACCAGTGATTTATTTGTTGCTGCCCTAACAGCTGGCATTAACGGAATTCACACAGGTGACACTTGGGCGTACGCTAATCAGCTTTTTTTAAACGGTATATTTGAGAATGTTCATACTAAATCACGGTTGGCCCAGGTGCTTGAAAAGACGGTAATAAATGGTAAGTATTCGCATGTTGGTAATGTAGCACCTATCTTAGAGCAAGGTGCTCAAGTGGAAGAACTGCAGTTTAAACCTACGACACTCACAGTGTTGGGAATATTTGAGGGTATCTGGGCCTATGCAGTCCTTTTCTTGGCCTATTATATTGTCACGTTATTAATTACCTCATTATTCTATCTTTTTGGTAAGCCGTTATTAGAGAAAGGTCGAACTCAAGCAAGTAGAAAACTGTTTAATACAACTTGGATTGGTATTGGGATTTATTTGTTCGGGTTTTTACTATTATTCTCCACATTTCTTACAAAAATTTTATGGCCACTTGGGGTGGTTGTGGTCGCATACTTGCTGGTATCAGCGATTTACGGGTATGCCTTCTTTGTTCATGTGGCAGGACGTCAAATATGTAATTTGTTTTGGAAAAATAAAATATCTGGGTTTCTGCCGGCAGTCTTAGGTAGCTTATTAATCTCTATATTATTGTTTGTTCCTCTGTTGGGGCCGATGATGATTCTAGCTGTGGCTTTGCTGGGGGCTGGCAACTTGACCATTTTACTGTGGAGAGGGAGACTAAGGAGACAATAATGATTGATTTAGATCTATTAAGAAATAAACCAGAGCTGATCAAAGCTGAGTTAGAAAAAAGGTTCTTGAAAGAACCCGATGTTGATGAGCTTATTAAAATTGATGAAGAGCGCAGGCAACTAATTAGTGAGATAGATGATTTAAGGTCTGAACAAAAAAAACAATCAAAGCAGATTTCAAAACTTGAGCCTTCTGAGAAAAAGAAGGCAATAGCTGCCGGTAAGAAAATTGCAGAGGATATTAAAAGCTTAGCTCCTAAGCTAAAGAAAATAGATGAGAAATTTTTTAGCTTAGTTTCTTTATTGCCAACATTTGCGCATCAAACTGTTCCTGTAGGTAAGAGCGAAACAGACAACAAAGTTGACGGTATATTTGGAGAAAAGCCTATATTTGATTTTAAAATTAAGAACCATTGGCAGTTGGCTGAGGAAATGGATTGGCTAGATACAAAAAAGGCTGCAAAAATATCTGGTTCGCGCTTTAGCTACGTAAAAGGTGATTTAGTTCGGCTTGATTTTGCCTTACTTAGATTTGCTATGGACGAGCTCGCTCAAAAAAATTATCTACCAATGTTAACGCCAACTTTGGTTAAGGAAGAGGCAATGTATGGTGCAGGAATGTTTCCAGTCGATAAGGGTGAGGTCTATCATTTACCGGAGGACGAGCTCTATTTAATAGGAACAAGTGAGATTACTCTGCTTAATTATCATGCAAAAGAAGTTTTAGACTTAGCTGAACAACCTATTAAATACGCTGGTTTTACTACAAATTACAGACGAGAAGCGGGAACCTATGGAAAAGATATGCATGGACTGATTAGAGGGCACCAGTTTGATAAGTTGGAAATGTTCATTTTTTCAAGTCAAGAAGAGTCTTGGTCGCTATTGGATAACGAGTTATTGCCCTTAGCCGAGGGTTTACTCAGTAAGTTAGGATTGCACTTTAGAAGGACGATCCTAGCAACAGGAGATTTACCTTTAAAAATGCAAAAGACTTACGATTTAGAAGCCTGGCTACCCAGTGAAAACCGTTATTTGGAGATGGCCTCAATCAGTAATGCCGGAGATTTCCAAGCCAGGAGATTGAATATAAAATATGTCGACAAACAAGGAGCTAAGCGTTATGCTCATACTTTAAATGGTACAGCAATAACCTTTTCGCGCTTTCCCGTCGTAATACTGGAGAACTTCCAGGAAGCAGACGGTAAGGTTCGAATACCGGAGGTATTGCAGCCATATATGGACAACAATGAGTACCTCACGCCAGCCAAAAAAGAAACCTAAGAAGAAAAAAAGCCCGTTAAAAGTTACGATATTAATGGGCGGTGTATCCGATGAGCGCAGCGTCTCTATTGCTACCGGTAAGGTCATAAAGGCATATTTAGACAAAGGTAAGTATTCAGTCAGGCAGGTCCTAATGGATAAACCTGGTCTTTGGCGTAAAAAAATAACTCCAGCTAATACAGATTTAGTATTTAACGCACTGCACGGTGCTGTCGGTGAAGACGGCCAAATGCAGGGCTATCTAGATGTAGTAAGAATTCCTTATACGGGTAGTGGTGTTTTAGCAAGTGCTTTAGGAATGGATAAATTTACGAGTCGTCAATTATTTATGGCGGCAGGCTTGGATGTCCCGGCTAGCATGTTGTTAACTAGTGAACCTGAAGATTACGACAAGATTGAGTTACCGGCCGTAGTAAAACCCAATCAAGGCGGATCAAGTTTAGGTGTTATATTTGTTTTAACTAGAGAGGAGCTAGTAAGAGCAGTGAGAAAAAGTTTAGCGAGCTACGGAAGTGCCTTGATTGAGCAAGTAATAAGTGGTCGTGAAGTTACCGTTCCGGTATTAGGTAATACTAAGGCGGAGGCTTTACCTGTGGTTGAAATTATTCCCCAAGGAAGTAGTTTTTTTGATTATAAAAATAAATATCAAAAAAATGGAGCTGAAGAGATTGTTCCAGCTGACATTGCAGATGTTGTAAAACAAAATCTCCAAAATTGTGCCCTAAAAGCACACGAAGTTCTAGACTGTCGCGGATATTCAAGAACAGATATGATCCTAATGGCAGATAATCGCATAAAAATTCTAGAAACAAACACGTTGCCCGGTCTGACTCAAACCAGTTTATTGCCAAAAAGTGCAGCTGCGGCTGGAATTACATTCCCGGAACTATTAGACAAGGTGATAACTTTTGCCTTAAATGAGCACTAAACTTAATGCATCTCAAACATGGATTGAGGTGGATTATGGTCAGTTGGAAAAAAATGCACGTATCGTAGTTGATAATGTTGCACCTAGAAAATTAATTGCTGTTATCAAATCAAATGCGTACGGCCATGGATTTAAAAAATCTGCTCTGGCTTTTATTAAAGGTGGTGCAAGTTATTTAGCGGTCTTTGCTGAACATGAACACCACAAAATAAGAAAATTTAATATTGAAACACCTGTTATTATTCTCGGTTTAGTCAACGAGATATACTTAAATAATATCGACCTTAATACTCATTTAGTGGTAAGTCATCCGACTTGGTTTAATCATTACGCAAAGTGGGCGCAGAAACATAGTAAAAAAATTAATATTCATCTCAAATTAGATACTGGAATGTCGCGGTTCGGCTTAACTGAAGGTGAGGCGCAGTTAATCATTAGTGCATCTAAAAATTTACCTAACCTAAAGATAACTGGCTTAATGACACATTTTGCCTCAGCTGATTCTGATCTTAACTTGTTTAATAAACAACTCAATAGATGGAACAATGCTAAGGCTAACCTGTCGAAACTTATAGAAGAGACTATTATGCTCCACTCGGCTAACTCAGCAGCCACAACCATACATAATATTGACGATGACGCGGTTAGGGTTGGATTAGCCCTGTATGGGCACATTCCAAAGACCGCCCAACCTTGGGCAAGAAAATTAAGCCCAGCTTTAACTTGGAAAACACAAATAGTGCAACTCAAGAATGTTCCGGCTGGTGAAACTATTGGCTACGACGGCACTTTTACGCAGCAAACCACCGGTCATGCTATTGGGTTAATACCCGTTGGTTATTCTGATGGACTTGATAGAGCACTCAGTAACCAAAAGGCGGCCAGTATTAATGGAACTAAGGTAGAGTTTGCTGGTCGTATTTCAATGAACTGTGCCGCATTAGATTTGAAAAAGGTCCCAAGCCCAAGAATAGGTGACATTGTAGTTCTATTGTCTAATAAGCGCTCTGACGTGCTTGGAGCGGCTGAAATTGGTAGGATGAGTCAACGAATTCCATACGAGGTCTTTACCTCCTTGGGTGGACATATAATAAGAAATAATGTTACTTCGTAAAAAAACCCTAATTCAGGACGTAAAACCTATACGTAGACGAGCGCCTGTATTAAATCCAAATAAACGGACAGTTTTTAAGACAAAGCGTAAGTCATTAAGTAAAAAAAAGAAAATTTATTTTTACCTTTTAGTGGCGTTTGCTGTGATTATTATTTCGGCTGCTTATTACGTATTGTTTTGGTCTTCCCTTTTTAAAATTACCGAGCCAATTGTAGTTGGTAATTCCAGGGTTAGTACAGACTTCATTCAGGAACAAATAAACTCGCATATTTCGGGAAATTTATTTGGGATATTTCCGAGGAGAGCTATTTTATCGATCAATAGACAAGCTATAACTGCTTCAATTCTTAATGCTTCTTCAGCTATCGAAACTGTGGACGTTAGAAAAGAGCTTCCTAATATTCTAAAGGTTGTGATCAGTGAAAGGGAACCTCTTGCCATATGGTCTGCCGCAGGACAATTCTACTTCGTTGATGATAGAGGTATAGCGTATGATGAGATTATGCGAAGTGAGTCTCGAGATGCCAGTGTTCCTGTCATTGTTGATGAACATAATAAAGCAACCGTTGAAGGCGATCGAGTCATGACGAAGGAAACGCTAGACTTTGTTATTAGCACCTATTCGGCTTTTAGTACGGTAGAGGATTTAAGTATTAATTTCTTTATAGCTCCTAGCAGATTAGCACCTGACTTAACACTTGTTACAAATGAAGGTTGGAAAGTCCTTTTTGATACCTCGCGTGATGGCGAGTCACAGATAAAAATACTACGTGAAGTTTTGGAGCGCGAGGTAGAAGATACTAACACTCTAGAATATATTGATCTTAGAATACCCGGTAGAGTGTTTGTGCAATGACCCCAATTAAAAGTTTAAAAAAAATTCTAAGTGACAAAATTACGATAAGTGGTTTTGTTTTAGGCCTATTTATGTTAGCTGCTTTTTTTGTTGTGATGTACAAGTTTACCCCTTTACAAGCAGAAGCAATTCCACTACACTATAACGTCTATTTTGGCATAGATTTAGTTGGACCCGGTTATGCTTATTTGATACCTGTAGGCATAAACCTATTGATTTTATTGATTAATTTTATTTTGGCATTATGGGCGATTGAAAGAGAGCGCTTAGCAGCAAGACTATTAGCTTGGTTTACCGTCGGACTAATATTAATAACCTCATTAGCAACAATAATTACTAGATGGACTCTATTATAAAAAGAATAGCGACTCCCTACGAAAGATTCTGGGAAATTTTACCTGCAGTAATGGAGTGGTCTACTTTTGCATTGTTATTTTTGCTCTCGTGGTTGGCACCTTTTCTTGTCTCGTATTTTATTATTTTATTTAGTCTTTACTGGCTAGTTAAGGCCATACATGTCTCGTTTCATTTAGCCCATACATATTTTGGTTTAAAACAGGTAGAAAAATATAATTGGCAAGAGCGTCTGCAAAGTCTGGATGATCCCGGTAAGGCTCTTATATTAGTTACTAGTAAACTCGCAGAGATCCAAAATATAATTGGTAGTAATCGGCTTAATTTAAAAAAGAGAAGAGAAGTTCGTGCTCTTCAGAAAAGACGCCAAGAATTAGTGACCCTTGTTCATAGAGCTGACAAAATGCCACTTTGGCGGGATGTGTGGCACTTAGTTGTCCTTACTACTTATAACGAGCCGGTTGAGGTGCTTAAGGAGTCCATAGAGGCGCTAAGACAGTCTAAATATCCAATGGACCATGTGATAGTTTTGGTGGGACTGGAAGAAAGAGCAGGCCCAGAATCAATCACTAAAGCTGCGGAATTAGAAGAATACTTCAAGGGTAAATTTGCGCATTTTTGGACCGTACTGCACCCAGATGGCATTGCTGGTGAAGCTAAGGTTAAAAGTGCTAATGCGACTTATGCCTTAAAGACTGTTCTTCCTAAAATAGAGAAACTAGGCATAAATAAAGAGAACATGCTTGTCTCTAATCTTGATGCTGATACTCAGGTTCATAAAGACTACTTAGCCGTTCTTACTGAAGCTTTTATTATTGAGCCCGATAGACAACATTCATCTTTTCAGCCTATTCCGGTTTACCATAATAATTATTGGACTGTTCCGATGTTGTCGCGTGTATCAGCCATTGGGTCGACTTTTTGGCAGATGATAGAGGCTAGTCGCTCTCAGCGCCTTGTTTCTTTTTCTAGTCACGCTATACCACTCCAAGCGGTAATAAATGTGGGCGGATGGGATGTTTCTCGTATCTCGGAGGATAGCCGTATTTTTTGGCAGTGTTGTGTCTATTACAAAGGCAATTACAAAGCCGTGCCGCTGTTGGTAACCGTTTCAATGGACGCGGTGCAGGCGGGTAACTGGTGGCAGACCCTGGTTAACTTATATAAACAAAAAAGGCGCTGGGCATGGGGCGCTGAAAATCTCGCATATTTAGGGGTAAATTTCTTTAGTCGCAATGGTCAGCGAATACCTTTAAAACAGCGTCTGTTACATACCTTGCGCATGGTCGAGGCATTTTACACCTGGGGGACTGCAGCTATTATATTGGCAATTGGTGGTTGGTTACCGGGTGCTTTGGGTGGCGCTGAGTTTAATAATACGGTGCTGGGGCAGAACTTCTTAAGCGTTTCGCGCTCAATTTTGACCATAGCACTTCTAGGTGTGCTTGTGTCGATAATTGTAAGTATCAAGATGATTCCACCAAGACCAAAAGGCCTTAAGCAGCGAAAAATTCTTAGCGTGGTATTTCAGTGGATTTTAACTCCGTTCGTTACTATTATTTTTGGTTCTATTCCAGCATTGGATGCTCATACACGACTTGCTCTTGGTAAGTATATGGAGTTTCAGGTCATGCCTAAGGTAAGAACAAGTGACAGCAGTGAGAGTAAAGATACTGAAAATAAATTGGCAGCTTCCGATGCTAATTAAGCCGCTTGTCGCTATTATTGCCATATTTGTTTTAGCCGGGTGTGTTGCCAGTAATCAAGCAACTATCGATAACGGCGACAGTAAAATAGTAAAGATATTTCAAGAGTCCGACTATGAAACTGCAGAGGTTGCGATAAATAATCAGAACGTGACTCTCGCCATAGCGGACGATGCAGAAAAACAAGCTCAAGGGCTCTCAGACAAGACTCAAGTGCCATATGACGGTATGCTTTTTATTATTGAGCCCGCAACAATGCCCGCTTTTTGGATGAAGGATATGCAAATAAACATAGATATTATCTGGGTAAGTCAGGGTAAAGTAGTTGATTTAGATGCAGATGTTAGCCCCGAGCCAGGCACACCCGATGACAAATTGAGACTTTATAGACCAAATGAGAAAGTCGATCTTGTTATCGAGTTACCAGCCGGCCAGGTAGCAGAAATGGGCATCAAGGCAGGTTCAGAAATAGAAATTAACTAATATTGACTTGGCCGCTAACATAAATTAGTCTTAGATCCTAATGAAAAACAGCAAAATTAAAGATAAATTCGCTATTCTAGACATCAACGGTAAGCAACATATAGCAGTTGAAGGAGAGTCAATTACCGTTAGTAGAATAGAAGGTAAACAGGACAAAAAGCTAACCTTTAAAGAGGTTCTTTTAACTAGTACTGCTAAAGGTATTAATGTTGGCTCTCCACATGTAAATGGCGCGCAAGTAGAAGCAAAGATTGTCGATCACAGTCGCGGGCCAAAAGGAGTAGCCTTCCGTTATAGAAATAAAGCTCGTATCAGAGTCTCTAGGGGCTTTAGGGCTGATCTGACAACTCTAGAAGTTACAAGTATTAAGGCTTAATAGACGGGTCCTTTTGTACGGTCTGACGGCCCTCAAGCGCTTGTGCAAGCGTTACTTCATCTGCGTACTCTAAATCAGCTCCGACAGGTAAACCATGCGCAAGGCGGGTTATTTTGAGATTGGATTTTTCAGCTAGCCTTTTAGTTATATACATCGATGTAGCCTCACCCTCGATAGTTGGATTGGTGGCTAAAATTACCTCGGTGATGTTTTCTGTTTTTACACGACGTTCTAGTTCCTTTATTTTGAGTTGATCTGGACCAATACCATCCAGAGGCGAGAGTACGCCCTGCAAAACATGATAGCGTCCCTGGAAAACACCGGCTCTCTCTAACGCTACAACATCTAGTGCATCTTCAACAACGCAAATAGTGCCATTGGCACGTTTTTCATCAGAGCAGAGCATACAAGGTGATTTGGCAGCAATATTTTGGCAGGTGCTACAAATTACTAGCTCTTGCTTAAGGTTGCCAAAAAGCTGACTTAACTTTTTTAGGTCGTCATCGGATTGTCGAATAAGATGAAGTGCTAATCTAGAGGCCGATTTTGGACCAATACCTGGCAAACTAGCAAGTGCATCGATCAAATTTATGACCGGTTCTGGCAATATGGACATTTGTCTATTTTAGCCTTGCAGATCAGGAAGCTGCAAATCGCCGGATTTAACTTTTTCAACCATTATTTTTTGGAGTTGCTTGAGGGCATCTTTGTGGGCATCCTTAATGGCTTCTTCAATTTTGCTCTTATTATCTGCACTCAAAAGGGAACTATCAATGTCTACTTTGCTCATAGCCTGTGTACCATCGACAGTCACTTTTACTAGTCCGTTTAAGGCTTGTCCCTCAACAACCTCCTGCGATAAAGACTTCTTTGTCTTCATCATCTCCCTAATCTGTTTTAATCGTCCAATTTTTACCATTAGTATATTAAATTACTAACAAAGCTATTTAATTTTGCCTAACATTTCTTCGATGTGCTTAACAAAAGCATCTTTAGGCAAAGCACCAACGAACTGATCTATTTTTTCTCCTCCGTTAAAGACAATAAAGGTTGGAATACTCATTACACCGTATTTTTGAGCGATTTCTTGATTGTCGTCTACGTTTACTTTGGCAATTTTTAACTTACCAGAATATTGCTCTGAAAGTTCATCTAAAATCGGATTAACCATGCGACAAGGGCCGCACCATTCCGCCCAAAAATCTACTAAAACTGGAACATCACTCTCCATAACTTCTGGCTGAAAATTATCACCTGAGATTTTTACTTGGGTCATGTTGATGTTTAATTAAATACTTAAAAGTGTTTTAAAGCTTATCGGCATTTTGGTCTTTTGTCAACGGTGGGGGACTCTCGGCTGGCGGTGCGTTGTTGGCACTAACCTTTGCTAAATTCTGGAATCTAACCTGTTGTGCATTAAAGAATAACTCTAATTGACCGGTTGGACCGTTGCGATGCTTTCTGACGTGAATCTCGGCAATATTTTGACGATCCGTATCAGGTTTATAGACTGATTCACGATAGATAAACATAACAACGTCGGCGTCCTGCTCAATTGATCCTGAGTCTCTAAGATCCGAAAGTTGCGGTATCTTAGGCTCACGCTGCTCAACAGCACGCGAAAGCTGAGAAAGTGCTAATACAGGCACATTCAGTTCACGAGCTATACCCTTAAGAGCACGTGATATTTCTGAAACTTCTTGAACACGGTTGTCTACACTGCGTCCCTCCATAAGCTGAAGATAGTCAACAACTATCAGGCCCAGCTCATTTTCCATGTGAAGCCGACGAGCTTTAGTGCGCAGTTCCATAATATTGGCTGAAGCTGAATCATCTATGTATAAGGGAACCTCTGATAAAACCGCCATAGCTTCATTAAGTTTTTCGAAATCATTGCTGTTATGCCCCTCAGATAATCGACCGGTTCTAAGTTTCCATAGATCTATTTGGGCTTGCGATGATAGCAGGCGATCTACTAACTCATCTTTTGACATTTCCAAAGAGAAAAAGCCGACAGGTAATTTTTGTTTTGTTATTACATGCCGAACTATATCCAACGCAAAAGTAGTCTTACCCATAGAGGGCCTTGCAGCCAAAATTATTAGGTTAGATCTCTGGAAGCCAGCTAGTAGCTCATCCAAATCATTGAAACCTGTAGCCAGTCCACGTAAAGCACCCCGATTTCTATGTAAATCATCAATGCGTTCAAAAGTTTCTGCCAAGATGGATTTTAATGGAACAAAGTTTTGTTTTAGCTGTTTTTGAGAAACGCTAAAAAGTTTTTGCTCGGCCTCGTCCAATAAGACCTCAACATCTTCAGTTTCTTTATAAGCTAACTCAGTAATATTAGAGGCAGCACCAATTAGATTACGTAAGGTACCTTTCTGGTGAACAATTTTAGCGTAATGTTGCACATGAGCAGCAGAAGGGACCAAATTAACTAGATTTGTCAGATTAGCTGTTCCGCCAATTGTCTCTAGCTCTTTTTTAGCCTTAAGTTTTTCACCCACTGAGAGAACATCAATCGGCTCACGTGACTCAAACAGCTCCTGAATACAGCTATAAATTAGGCGATTAGTTTCCTTGTAAAAGTCATCAGGATTTAAAAAGTCGGCAACTTTAATTATCGCATCCTTATCTAGCATTAAGGCGCCCAAAACAGATGCCTCAGCTTCTAAATTCTGTGGTGGGATTCTTTGTGTTCCAGCTGTAATTTGTTCGGGAATTTTCGGGAGAGTTTTGGCTTGGTTGGACATGATCCTTAATGATACCGAGAAAACTAACAACACTCAATCAAACAGTCCTGCGTATTTAGGCAGATCATCCCCACCTTTTCCAACTTATTGTGCGAAAAACTATTTAAATTTATAAAAACCGGTCTTACCAGATTTTATTTGGCGCCAGTGCCAGCCCTCTGCCGTATCTTCTAGCTCAAAACCAAGGTTATTAATATCTTCTCTTATTTTGTCTGCTTTCCCGTAATTCTTGGACTTTTTAAATTTGAGGCGTTGGTCTAAAAGTTTTGTCAGTTTGGACAGAGCCTCTTTAGATAGTGGTTTTATGCTTATAATTTCTTTGGGTATCAGTGCTAGTATGTGGTCAAAGTCCGTAAGCGCATCTTGCAATAAGTCTTTTTCCTTGAGAGAGAGTTTGCGTTCTGCCAAAATCGAGTTACCAAGCGTTACTAGTTTGGACAAGGCAACAAGTGCTTGCGGTGTGCCTAAATTATCCTCTAGGGCTTGATAGAACTCTTTAGCTATAGACTTTACTTGTTTGACCAACGACGAGTCTGCTTTATTGGGTTTTTCATCGGACACTTGGTGATTTCTTAGACTGTCATAAAAATTGTTTATTTTTTCCCAGCCATCCTGAGCGGCCTGCATGGATTTCCAGGTAAAGTTTAGGAGCGATGAAAAATGCGCGCTTAATATTAAGTAGCGAAAGGCAAGGGGATTAAACTTTTTTTCTACCAAATCGGCCAGTCTAATAAGCGTGCCCTTACTCTTGGACATTTTTTTACCGTCGACTAATAGGTAGCGCGTATGGAGCCAATAGCGAGCTAGCTGTTTGCCAGTTGAAGCTTCTGCTTCAGCCATTTCATCCTCATGATGAGGAAAAATATTGTCTTGACCGCCAGTATGAATATCAATCGTTGGCCCAAGATGTTTTAAAATCATGGCTGCACATTCAATATGCCAACCGGGATATCCCTTACTCCAAGGGCTGGGCCACTGCAATAAGTGTTTCGGTTGTGCTTTAATCCACAGTGCAAAATCTGCTGGCGACTTTTTTTGTTTAAAGGCCTCCGCATTGAGTTCAGGCCTTACCTTTTCGCGCAGACTTTCTAACGTATTACCAGATAACTGACCATACTGCTTATATTTGTCTACGTTATAATATACATTGCCGTTAACTTCGTAGGCTACATCTTTCTCTAGCAGATCAGCTACTAGATCCTGCATCTCCTTAATATGATCTGTGGCTTTAGTATATTGGTCAGGCGGAACAAAATTTAGCGCGGCGGAATCTTCATAAAAAATGTTTGTGTAAAAATCGGCGATTTCTAAGGGGCTTTTTCCCTCGCGTTTGGCTGCCAAAACCATTTTATCTTCACCAGAGTCATAGTCGTCCTGAGTAAGATGACCTACATCTGTAATATTAATAATACGTTTTACTTTGTAGCCTTTTGCTCTAAGGAGACGATGCAATATGTCGTCTGTAATATAACGTCGCAAATTACCTATGTGAGGAAAATCGTATACCGTCGGACCACAGGAATATAAACTGACCTCTTTTTTTATTAGAGGTTTAAAAACGTCGACCTTTTTTGTAAGCGTATTGTAAAAACGAATCACAGATTAAGTCTAACGCAAGTTTGCTTTTAGAGCACTCCCTTACGTTTTAGGTACCAGATAAAACCAACTTCAGTTATGAATAAGGCCCCCACGACTACCAAAAAGATAGGCTCAAATTTGACTAGGGGATTACCAGGTATGTCTGTACTTATAATGTCCAGCAAGAATGTAATCGGAATAAATATTACGCTGATAATGGTAAGTAATCTAAATGTAATATTTAATCGATTGCTGACAAGCGAATCATTGGTTGTAGCCAGACCATCAATTGTCTCTTTATGAGTTTCAAGGATTTCCCACTGGTTATCAGCAAGCTCCATTAAGTTACGCCAGAATAATTCTTCAGTCTCACCGACGTATCCATTAACAGAATCAACGACATGCTTCAAAAAAGAGGACTGAGGTTTAGCGATTTTACGAAAGTCGATAATTATTCTACGCAAACCAGAGATCTCGTTTATGACGCTATTGCGTTTTTCGTTTTTAAAAATTCTGGCTTCTAGTTTTTCAAGCTCTAGAGAAATTTGATCCGTTAAGGCAAACGACTGCTCAAATAATCTTTTAAGAATTTCGTAGAGTAGGTGTCCTGGACCATTGCCTAATAGCAGATCACGCTTGTCTTTAAATAATTTCGCGTCTGACATGATAGAACGAATCATCTTTGCGTTGCGTGAATGAAATGTTATTAGCTTGTTCTTGTATAAAAATACATCTAGTTCGATAGCATGCAGTCGCTTTGTTTTCTTAGATACAAGCGGGAACCTAAATACCAAAAAAACGTAGTCTTTCTGCATCTCTAGTTTAGGTCTCTGTACAGGACTCAATGTATCTTCAAGATCCAGTGGATGAAATCCGTACTCCTTCTGCATTTCCTTTAACTTGGCAGTGTGAGGTTCTTGTACGTCAATCCATTCAATTCCATGAGCCTCAACACGACTCAACATTGATTGCTTTTCATTAGCAGACGCTTTGGGGGAATTTGAGGAAGTATTAACCATGAACTATATTTTAACAAAAATAGGTACATTAGTCAAGTATATCTCATTGACTAGCTTCATAAAATTTGGCTTACTTTAGTTTATGGCAATAAGTGAGGAAGAACTAAAGAAGGGACCAGAAACGGGATTTCAGAATAGAGATGTCTCCATTGAAAAAGCACCCGAAAAATCATCACAGGAAGATGAGAAGGTAGAACAAAAGATTGTTGAACTAGAGTCACAGCTAGAGGAAATAAGACAACTCAAAGACAAAGAGAGTAAAGCTAAGCTTGCTGAAATACGTGAGCTTCAAGAGCGGCAGCAGGTCAACGAAAAATATAAGGAATTAAAGGCAGACAAGAAAGATTTAGCAATCAAGGGAGGTACCCCGGCTGCCAACCTTGGTAAGATTTCTGCTACTGCCATATTGGGCATGGATTCAGCTGATGCCGTAGCATCACTGGTAAAACTGGCAACGGAAAACGCGAATGGATTTGAAACAGCTTTAGGTATTCTTAGGAGTATTGCTTCCAAACCCGGAGGCGCTTGGATTCTTGATCAATTTCATTTATCAATGACACAAAAAAAGTAACTTAAAGTGGGTCAATTAACTTTCCTAGTACTAGCTTTTACCATTGCGGCAGGTCTTGCCTTTGCCGGACTATTTATTTGGTTAATTTTGGACTTTGTCGGCGGCAAAAAAAAGTTTAGAAGTTCTCTTAAAATAAAACTTTATCAAGTGACCTTACCCAAGGCCGGTGCTCGTGAAGAAGAAAAAGTTCAAGATAATGTACAGACAGAGCGCGAAGTCATCGGTGTCGTAGAACAATTCCTAGCCAGTGTTTCAGCGATTGCCCGCGAGCGTAAACAAGCCCTGAAGGATTTAGATCACATAACCTTCGAAATAGCTGCGATAAATGACGAGATCTTATTTTACGTAGGAGTTCCAGAGCCGATCGCCGATCTAGTTGAAAAACAATTACACGCGGTCTATTCACAAGCAGTTATTGATGAAACAGATGAATACAATATTTACATCCCTAAAAAGGGACATGCGCAAGCCGCCACTTTTAAGTTTAAGAAAAGTAATGCTTGGCCAATCCGCACTTATCAGCAAATAGAGTCTGATCCTTTAAATGTGTTAACTAATACTCTTTCAAAGATTTCCAAGGACGAGGCAGCCATTATTCAAGTAGCCTTTAAACCGGCTTCTGGACGTTGGCAGAAAAAGGGCGATCAATTAGCTAAGGATATTCAAGCAGGTAAAGTTGGTCTTGCAGAAAACAAATTAACCGGGACCGTTAAAGGTATTATCACAGCTAAGCAACCCGGTATGTCTAAGGAACAAAAACAATTAACGCCGCTAGTAGAAGACGCCGTAAAATCTATAGAAAATAAGGCCAGCAAGGCAGCCTTTGAAGTTAATATCAGAATTGTAGCCAGTTCAAACACACCAGAAAGTGCCAAGGTCCAAGTCCGAAACCTAGTGGCCGCCTTTGATCAATTTACGGCACCAAGTCTCAACAAGTTGGTTCCTGTAAGACCGAAACAAAAAGACGCTCAGGCTAAATTATTAACGGCAATAACTTTCAGAACATTTGATAGTGAAGCTTCTCAAGTTATGTCCTCAGAAGAGCTGGGTAGTTTTATGCACTTTCCGGATTCCCGTTATGTTGAAACTCCTAACATTGTCTGGTTAGGGGCCAGGACCGCCCCAGCGCCCGCCAGACTACCAAAAGAGGGCCGGTTGATTGGTAAAAATGTGTATCGAGGAGTAGAGCGTGATTTTAAGCTTCCCAAAGAGGATCGCAGAAAGCACTTTTATTTAATTGGTAAGACAGGAACAGGTAAGACCACCATGTTCCTTAATATGATTAGACAGGATATTGAGGAAGGTAAAGGAGCAGCCTTTTTGGATCCGCACGGTGATGCCATAGAATCAATTCTCAAATCTATCCCTAAAGACCGAGTAGATGATGTGATCGTGTTTAGACCTGGCGACGTTGAGCGACCAATGGGTCTTAATATGCTGGAGTACGAAACAGATGAGCTAAAAGACTTTGTGGTGGGTGAAATGATTGCAATATTTTATAAGCTGTTTCCACCAGAAATTATCGGTCCCATGTTTGAACATAATATGCGTAATGTGATGTTGACTCTTATGGAGGATAAAGAAAACCCGGGTACTATTGCAGAAATTCCGCGTATGTTTAGTGACGAAGCCTACCAGCGCTATAAAGCCAGTAAAGTCAAAGATCCGATTGTTCGTAGCTTCTGGGAAAATGAGATGGCACAAACAACTGATTTCCATAAGTCAGAAATGTTGGGTTACTTAATTTCTAAGGTTGGTCGTTTTGTAGAGAACAGCATGATGAGAAACATAATCGGACAATCACAGAGCGCGTTTAACTTTAGGGAAATTATGGATAATAAAAAAATATTCCTAGCCAATTTATCGAAAGGTGAGATGGGGGACATTAATGCCAATCTCATCGGAATGATTTTGGTAACAAAGATTCAAATGGCGGCTCTCTCGCGAGTAGATACGGCTGAAGATGAACGTGAAGATTTTTATCTCTATATTGATGAGTTTCAGAACTTTACAACGGACTCAATTCCAACAATCTTAAGTGAGGCCAGGAAATATCATCTCAATTTACATTTGGCTCATCAGTTTATTACTCAGGTTAAAGAAGAAATCCGTGACGCAGTCTTTGGAAACGTTGGAACTATTTGCTCGTACAGAGTGGGTGCCGCTGATGCCCAAGTTCTGGAAAAAGAGTTTGAACCCGTCTTTAATTTAAATGACATAGTTAATCTAGGCTTTGCACAGGCATACATTAAAGCCACAACTCAAAAAGCTTCTTTACCCGCATTCTCTATTTCTGTGCCGGCACCTTGGGAAATAAGTGCTCCAAGTAAGATTCGTCCAAAGGTAGCGGAGGCGCTAAAGCAGCTTTCGCGACTGAAATTCGGTAGAGATCGCGGCGTGGTTGAGCGAGAAATCGAAGAGCGTGGAAAAATCCAGAATAGTATATAGTGCGAAATATTAGACTATGTTAAAATACGACTAGATGGCATCCGATCAAAAACTTTCTATGGCCTTTGAGCTACTACGTGACGCTGAAGAGAAACTCTCTTCTGTTCGCCATCTTTTGGAATCGGAATCAGGCGGAGTGACAAGTAAATCAATTGGCGCAAAAGAAAATGTCCCAGCTAAGCTAGAAAAAAGTCATTCGGCAAATATTATTGAAGGTGTCTTTGATGGTCATTCAATGATTGGTGAGGACAAAAAGATTTATCCTGTTCCTGCAAATTACGCATCTAAATCTAAACTCGTTGAAGGCGATACCTTAAAACTTACAATCGTGGATGATGGCAGTTTTGTCTTTAAACAAATTGGGCCTGTTGAACGTAAACATATAAAAGGAACTCTATGTAAAGATGAGCGTGGAGAATGTTTTGTAAAAGCCGGGCGCAAGGAGTACCGAGTTCTAACAGCCTCCGTAACTTACTTCAAAGGCTCGGAGGGCGATGAGATTACATTAATTGTTCCGCAATCTGGTCATTCGGAATGGGGCGCAGTAGAAAACATTATTAGGACGGTTAACAAAGACGCAACTATGCTGCTTAATCGACACTCTGACTCGATCGAGCGCGAAAATAAAAAGGCAGTAACTGCTGCTAATGAATATGATAAATCTACAGAGCAAGCGATTCCCATCGAAGAGGGCATCGATAAAGCCAATAATTCTTCTGCAACACCAATAGAGGAATAGTTATGTTGAATAAGGGTGTGCTGTGGCAATTCAGCAAATATGCTGCGATAGGTGCTCTTGGTTTTAGTTTGGACCTTGGGCTATTTTTTGTTTTTACGAGAATAATTGGCCTCAATATAATATTGGCCAACATTTTAAGCGTGGCTATTGTGATCGGGCATAATTTCTTATGGCATAAATACTTAACCTTTAAAGCCAAATCTTCTAAAATGATTACTACTGAA